>DSBT01000415.1 GCA_011045915.1 Mesotoga infera | reverse complement strand
GACAAAGCAGATCCCAGATTTTCGACGGATGTCTCGAAGATTCCCGAATAGATTTCCTGAGTATAGCTGATAGCCTCATTCTGAAAGACGTGGTACGGTAGCATCATTAGAAGAATCGTTACTAGAAAGATGAATATGACTAGCGTAGGTCTGATGTACCGGAGTTCATCAAATCCTCTCATCTAAAACCTCCTTCCTTTCTATCCACCCCTCAAAATACTTAATTAATCATACCACTTAATCTATTGATTCAACAATGCTTTGATAGTAAGAGGCGAACTACGTGAAGACAACTTACTTAGAGATTTTGCTTTTGGTGTTAACTGCTGTAAAATAATATCCGTGTTGTAATTATTCTTAGGGGGATAAACAGTGAAAAGCGAGGAGATTACCTATGAAATTCTTCGGATTAGGGATTTCGGGAAGGCTATGCGCCGCAGAAACATTAAGGTCAGGATCTTCAATTACAGTCCGTCCGAAGAAAACCTGAAGAAACTGGCGGAAAGCATCTGGCTCATACATGGACAGGATGTTGAGGAACTCACGACCGTTTTCTACCTGCCCGGAATGAATACAAAGTCAACGGGATTCGCACTGGGAGGCTGCACGAAGGGAAAGGGGTGTTACATTACGCGGGACTGACTCAAGTAATGCTCGGGCCGGGATAAATACGTCAGTGAGAATTCGGTCGGAAGTGGAACTTTCCTGCAGATCATGCGGCCCGGGTTTACGCTCCGCTCATTCAGTACTGGCTTCACATAAGGGCTTCTCGTTGCTGTTTGGAGTCGGATTCCCAGTTTCTTTTTTGAAAGGCAGAGACTCAGAACCACCGCACTTTCTCGGTCGAGTTTAATTGACTCCCAAAGAGACCGACAGCTTCTTCACAACGCAAGAGCAACCGTGTATTATCTATGTAAGAGTTCAGTCTGATCATTATCGGTTTGATTACTGGACTCACACTCTGGTCATCGGAACGGAGAATTGTGGGAACATGAGCGAAAAGATTGACGGAGTCGCTTTTCAGAAGCGTCTTGAGATGTGACTTGTCCTTCTGGGCACAGCAGTGAACCTACTGAAGGCATATTTCTGAACGGAGGTCATTGATTATGAACCCGAAGACCTATGAGTTTAATGCCATTATCCGGAAAGTCCCCGACATAGACGGAGCTTACATAGAATTCCCTTTTGATTTAAGGAAGGAGTTCGGCAGGGGAAGGCTAAAAGTCCGCGCAATTTTCGACGGTGAACCATACGACGGAAGCGTTGTTAATATGGGCATGAAGAACCCCGACGGTACGATCTGCTATGTAATCGGTGTAAGGAAGGATATAAGGACCAAGATCGGAAAGAAACCCAGGGAGAGCGTTAAGGTAACGATAACGGAAAGGGAGCAGTGAGCTGGTATGTGGCAATGTCCGAAATGCGGCCGCGAGTTCGAGAAAGAGAACCAGAAGCACTCGTGCGGTGGGCCCCAGAAAACGATCGACACCTACATTGAAGCACAACCCGAGAGCCTTCAGCCGCTCCTGCATCAGGTAAGGGATGCGCTCAGTGCAGCGCTGCCAGACGCAGAGGAACGCATCTCGTGGAGGATGCCCACCTACTGGAAAAAGCACAATATTATCCACTTCGCAGCCTTCAAGAACCACATCGGACTTTATCCCGGTGACAAAGCTGTTGCACATTTTGCAGACCGGTTGACACAATACAAGACAAGCAAGGGCGCAATTCAAATCTCATACAGCAAGCCACTCCCACTGGAGTTGATCGCGGAGATTGCGAAATGGTGTTATGAAACTGGGAATCATCACTAATTGAGGACTAACTGGCATGCCTAGATTGAGAAGGATGCTTAACGACTGGAACGCCCAGTATATTCAGTCATTAATGAAACAGATTGAAACCCAGAGCAAGACAACACTTATAAAATGGGTCACAGATTATTCTGAGCGAGTCTTATTGCCTCTGTGGCTTAAATACTATCCGAATGACTTACGTCCGAAATTTGCAATAATAGCCGCCCGGCAGTGGCTTTCCGGACAAATAAAACTGCCGCAAGCAAAGAAGAAAATTCTTCGGTGCCATGATGCAGCAAGAGACGCTCAAAACACTCCAGCGGCACAAGCCGCAGCTAGAGCCATAGCTCAGAGTGCGTCAACCATACATTCGGCAAGACACAGCATAGGACTCGCGCTTTACGGAGCGCTTGCCGTCGCTTATTACACACTTGGAATAGAGGCCCACTGGGAGCATTTGGAACTATGCGCCGCCGAAGAGTGTGGAAGAATGCTTGATGCACTGCGTTCCATTTCGGTTGACGACGAACCGAACCCCTCAAATATCGACTGGAAGTGCTGAACGCGTTGGAAGGTACGGCTGACGAATCAGAGCCGCTTCACACAACTACGGCAATGTCAGGAATTATAATGATGCACTGAAGAACGAAGGCGAAGGATCAGTTACACGTTCCAATATGTAAGTTGCAAGGAAAACAGCTAGAAGCGGAAGAAGCTCTATCCGTCTCCAGCTGTTTCTTTTTGCCTGCACAAACAATTTTATGCAGCTTGTCAAACATTAAGCAGATGAAATGAATCGAGCCTGTCACGGAAAGATGCAAAAGCAGACTTGCACAGAAAGAATAGTATATCACTTACTTCATATTAGTAATCAAGATACTTTATTACCTCGCAGTGCCTGCGTATTCCTTCCAGCTCCGGCATCTTACCAAACCCTCAGATACCTGCTAACTCCAGCACTCTCTTTAACTCAATAGGTCTATACCCAATGTTTTCTACAGAAACGTTGAAGTACCTGCCTGCATATCCGTCGCCTGACAAAATTGAACCATGAATGTGTCCATGTATGTTTAAGGCGATATCTTCCCCTGGATCTGGCTGAGCTCTATGAGTGAGAAGAATCTTGACATAATTTCGTTCGGGATGCTCGATAACGAGCCTCTTGTGAACTTCAAGAAATCCCGCTTCAAGATATTGCTCAGCCTTTCCATCGTGATTTCCTTTTATAAGTATAATTGAACCGCTCAAAAGACTTGAGAACCTCCTGGCATTTTGCTTAGGCCTCATGCAGAAATCACCAAGAAAGTAAACAAGATCGCGCTTCCCGACTGTCTCGTTCCAACCTTCAATCAGCTTCTGGTTCATAGTTTCCACATCGGGAAAGGGGCGGTTGGCATAAGTAATTATGTTCTTGTGATCAAAGTGCGTATCGGAAATGACGAATACTTTCATGCTCTAGAGAAAATCCTGCAGTCATAACGCATTCCCCTAATCGAAACAAGCGATCTGTCACGAGAATCGGAAAATACAGGCCGGACTACCCCGCGGCAGGGCGAGTCAATCATGCATTTCCTAAGAATCCATTCATATGATAATTCAGGTTTCTAACCTCTGTCAACTATCCGCTTTCAGTTAGGCTAAATCATGCAGCCCCTGGCACGCTTACATAAGGGCTCAAGTTCATATGCCACAAACTCCATCCATAGTGAGAAGAAGAGTTTTGCTTATACCCGAAGCCCTGTTAGTCCCCAGCTGCCCTTGACTTGAAGAAAACAGTCAGGGCAAACTCAAAAAGCTGTCCTGCAAACGCGGAACCCCAAATAGTAGTATTTGAAGGTACGCCCGTTGCCACTTCGACCCGCCACACGTAATCGGCTTACGTGGTCGAACCAGCTGCCACCATGAAAGACCTTGAAGGAACCGCTGTCATTATACGGATTCGTCTGCCCAGAATCGGTATAGTCGTAAAACCAGTCGGAACAAAGCTCCCATACGTTCCCAGACATGTCATAAAGTCCAATCTCGTTTGGCGCTTTTGTCCCTACCTCGTGCGATCTACAGTTGTTTTCAGTAATGGCTTTTAAGCCACTTTCATCACTAAGAGAGCCTTCAAGAAGCTCGTCTCCCGAATTATGCGAATACCAGGCCACTTCATCAGCGTTGTTGCTTCCCGAATACCAGAAGCCCTTGCTTTCCTTCCCCCCACGGGCGGCATATTCCCACTCGGCCTCTGTGGGCAGTCTGTATCCGACAACCTTCGAAGGATCTGTCACGACCACTCCATCCCTGTCTATCAAATTTCCATTTTCGTCGTATGCCTTCGGGAGCTTTTCCTTCTCACTAAGCCAATTGCAGTATTCCATAGCGTCGTTCCAGCTGACGTTGATAACCGGTCTCTTTTCCCTTCCCCAGCCTTCATCGCCGGGTTTGCTTTTCCCAGTCGATTCACAGAATGCATCGTATTCGTCAAAAGTCACTTCGTACTTATCGATATAGAAATCGTAAGTGAGTGTAACCTTGTGTACGGGACGATTTTCTTGCCATAGGTCTCCGACTTCATCTCCCATATTGAAGCTGCCTCTTTCCACAAATACCATATCCACTTCCCGATTCGCCGAATCAGCTGGATTGGCCCCCGCCTGCACACCGGTTAGAAACAGAAGAATAAAGAGCGCAACCAGTATCGGATTCTTCATTTCCCCACCTCCACAATGATGTCTGTAGAAAAATCCATATAAGCAGCGTCTCCATCTATGTTGTCTTAGTTGTTTCTCCAAAACGAAGAGATTCTAGAAGCAATCGGGACCTAACATAAGGAAGGACGGGCACACGGATCTTCGCAATCTTCTGCTCCACAAATAAGGAAAGGAATCTTTTTCAAGATTTGACAGGCTTAGTCACGATGATAAGCAGGAATTCGAAAGCCGCATTTCGAAACTAAGTGAGAACACAAGCTCGCGATAGAAACGGCTGACCTGCCGGAATTTCAGTCCCGATTCCGAGCTCTTGCTTCACTCAATCATAGCACCTCTCGTAACGTCCACTTTCGTCCTGCAGACACAATGATGGACCAGGCATCGACAGGATTCATTCCCCTGGCTCACGAGCGATTATTGCTCTATCTACAATATCGAGATACAGGGACCCTGACTTGAGCCTGGAAAATGTTCTTCGCATGATAGAGTTTCTTCCTCATCTAAATAG
>DSBT01000414.1 GCA_011045915.1 Mesotoga infera | reverse complement strand
ATGGTTAAGCTGAAGGCCGAAGGTGCCGATATTACTATTACCGTTCCCGAAGAAGGTACGGGCTTCGAGATCGCGTCTATGTCTCTGATAAAGAATGGACCTGACCCAGTCAATGCGAAGAAGTTGTATGACTGGATACTGACCGAAGAGGCACAGGCAATCATTGCAGGCTGGTACGTAATACCTGTTTCGAGAATTGCTCCGAAGCATCCGCTCTCTTTCAGTATGGAAGAAATCAAGACAGTTCACCAGGATTATGTCTGGGATGCTGAGAATAAGGAGAGACTACTCGACCGCTGGACAGATGAAATCGGAGGCGGTGCAAACTAGATAGTTAACTGGAGCAGGGGCTAGTCTCCTGCTCCTCTTCATTTAGCTTCATCAATCAGGTTACTCTTGGGGTGTGATCGGATTGTATTCCTGGAGAAAACTCTTATCGTTTGCGTTTATAAGTATTGCTGTTTTTGTGGCACTTTTCTGGATTTTTGACACACTCAAAGGCTCCTTCTTCAAGGTTGTAAAGGAGAATCAAAGGCAACTGGTCACAGTGCTTTCCGAGTCGGCACCTAGAGACTCCGAGCAGGCCGAAAACTGGATAGTCACAGTGAACAAGGAATTCAGCGAGGCTGAGATTATCTATGTTCACGGTGTTCCGGGTTGGGATGAGCTTCAGGTTCTCACTCCTGACAACGAGCTGAAGTCCTTTTACGAAGCTAATTCCGGTTCACAAGATTTTGATAAGGCTTTTGAGAGTGTTTATTACCTTGAAAACTACTACTCTTCTCTTGAGTACTCATTCAGGGGTAAGAGTGTTACACTGGTGTTTGCACCGCTGATAGACGAGACTCGTTACGACATGACGGGCTTTCTGCTATTTCTGATGTCTGCAGAGGCTGGAGAGAATTACGCAGATCTACTAAACTTATTTATGATGGCCGCATTTGCTGTCTTCGTTATCATTTATTTCATCTCGAGATTCTTCAGAGACCCCATAATGGGATATATTATTCTCGGCCTTTTCTTGATGGTTGGAGTATTCGTAGCCTATCCTCTGTTTGAGGCTATCAGACTGACCTTTTTGGCAGACGGCGAATTCTCGATGCGTACTTGGGTCACAATTCTCTCTTCCAGACAGTACCTTAGCGCGCTGTGGGGGAGCGTAAGACTTGGCATCCTCACGGCTACATTCTCCACGATTATCGGGTTCATCTTCGCTTTTGTCATAAACAGAACGGCCATAAGAGGAAAGAAGTTTTTGGGCACTATGGGACTTCTGCCCGTAATATCGCCTCCATTCTCCTTGTCGCTGTCTTTGATTCTTCTCTTCGGGAGTAATGGGCTTATTACAAAACAGATACTTGGACTAAGGGACTTCACAATTTACGGTCTCGGTGGTCTCACGGCAGTTCAGACTATAGGAATGTTTCCGATCGCCTTCCTCACTCTTTCGGGAGTTCTACAGGCAATTGACTCTACACTCGAGGAGGCTTCTCTCGACCTTAACGGTAGCAGGTGGAAAACCTTCTCGAAGGTCACATTCCCTTTGGCTATTCCCGGTGTTCTCAGTTCCTGGCTGCTCGTTTTCACCAACTCCCTCGCTGACTTTGCAAACCCACTGCTTCTGGCGGGATCTTACAGGGTTCTCTCGGTAGAGGCATATATTGAGGTCACCGGAAGAAACAGGCTGGGCCATGGCGCGGCTCTTTCCATACTGCTACTTATGCCTACACTAACGGCTTTTCTCGTACAGAGATTCTGGGTCAGCAGGAAGTCGTACGTGACGGTTACCGGGAAACCTTCTTCAAGACTCAGTGATCTGGTCTCTAAACCAGTGAAGTTCGCTCTCATGGCATTTATAGTAGTATTCATAGCCTTCATACTCGGTCTTTATGGCACAATAGTTGCAGGTTGCTTCGTTGCCAACTGGGGAATCGATTATTCATTTACACTTAAGAACATAACGGAAGCTCTACAGAGAGGACGGACAGCGATAGTCGATACATTTACCCTGTCTGCAATCGCCACGCCATTTGCCGGGCTGATAGCGATGATGGCAGCGCTGGTAATCGTCAGGAAGAAGTTTGCCGGAAAACGGGTTCTTGAGGGGCTGATTCTCGCACCCTTCGCCATACCGGGTACATTGATCGGTATCTCTTATGTTCTAGCCTTCAATAAACCTCCTTTGATACTCGTTGGAACGGGCGCCATTATCGTAATCAACTACATTATCAGAGAACTGCCCGTAGGAGTTGAAGGAGGCGTGGCCACTCTCAGACAGATCGATCCGGCTATCGAAGAGGCGGCGCAGGATCTGGGGGCAGATTCAACCACTGTCTTCCGGACAATTGTCTTGCCGCTGATACGACCGGCTTTCATCTCAGGAATGTCGTACACCTTCGTTAGGTCTATGACAGCCGTAAGTGCAATAATATTCTTGATTTCTGCCAAGTGGTATCACATGACGGTTTTGATATACAACTTCTCCGAGTCGATAAGGTTCGGTCTGGCCAGCGTTCTCTCCACAGTGTTGATAATCATCGTCTTTGGTGCATTCGGACTGATGAGACTGCTTGTGAGAAAGAACGAATATATGGAAAAGAACGTAAACCTTAACTGATAAAGGTTTGTGAGGTGGTT
>DSBT01000413.1 GCA_011045915.1 Mesotoga infera | reverse complement strand
TTTCCCTCAATATTCCCGGATGCAAATAGAATCATGCCGTCTCTCACGACAACCTCAGCAAATACCATCTGGTCACAACTGGGAAACTCTTATACGCAGGTAGTGGACCTTTCGAACATCGACAACTCTCGGGCATTTCTGCCGCCCGGGATATCCGAAGACCCGAGAAGTCCTCATTTCTTCGATCAGGTAGAGCTGTGGGTCGCTGGAGAAACCCGCCCCGCTCCCCTAAGTCGAGAAGAAGTCATGAAATATGCCGAATCGGTTGAGATACTCCCTTCACTATTTACTGACTCTATACATCAAGTGGGATCCGAATGAGCTTGGAAAATCGAAATTGCTTCTCAATAAGACTCGATGGACTCATAAACTACACTGACGGGCTGAGTATTCAGCACAGAGCGCTTGAAAAAGTGGTGACAGGAAAAGCGGACTGCATACTGATTCTCCTTGAACACGAACCGGTGCTGACTATGGGCAGGTCGGGAGGAAGAGAGAATCTTCTCGTTGACGAAAATGAGCTCAAGCGCCTAGGGGTAACGCTCCGAGAAACTGGCAGGGGAGGAAACATAACTTATCATGGTCCGGGACAGGTAGTTGTATACCCCATTCTGAATCTTGGAAAATGGAAGAAGAACCTTCCCTGGTATGTCGGTTCTCTTGAGGAAGTAGTGATTGAGGTTCTGGAGGATTACGGAATCAAGGCCGGTAGAAAACCGGAATACAGGGGAGTTTGGGTAGAAGAAAGAAAAATTGCCGCCGTCGGTATAGCCGTAAAGAGATGGTTCACAATGCACGGGTTTGCCCTTAACGTACGGGTGAATAAGGAACACTTCAGACTAATAAATCCCTGCGGCATAAAAGATTATTCGATTGCCTCGATGGACGATTTTGTAGACAGCGTTGACTTCAATGAGATCATAGAGAGAGTAAGAGAGAGATTTTCTGTTGTGTTTGAAAGCAAGCTGATAGAAGTCTCTAGAGAGTGGCTGGAGAGTGATCAAAGTGAAAGAGAAGCCCGACTGGCTTAAGAAAAAGCTCAATGCCGACCGGAGTAAGCTGAGCGAAATAAAGGTCATGTTGCGAAGTTTGCGTCTTCATACGGTATGCGAAGAGGCGAAATGCCCAAATATAGGTGAGTGTTTTGCATCTAGAACCGCCACATTCATGATACTTGGAGATATCTGTACAAGAAACTGTCGATTCTGCGCAGTCTCAAAGGGAATACCGGGCTCTCCAGATCCAAAGGAGCCGGAGAACATTTCTAACGCCGTTCATATTCTTCAACTGAGACACGCTGTAATCACCTCGGTTACCAGGGACGATCTGGATGATGGTGGCGCTTCTCAGTTCGTAGACGTCGTCCATGAATTGAGAAAGAACTGTCCAGATACGACAATCGAGCTGCTGATCCCTGATCTGAATGGTAACTGGAAGGCACTGGAAAAAATCGTCAGAGAGCACCCGGACGTGCTGAATCACAATGTTGAGACCGTACCTTCCCTGTACGTTTCTGTAAGACCCGGTGCTATTTACGAGCGTTCCATCGATCTCTTGCGGAGAGTGAAGGAAATCGACTCTTCGATAATTACCAAGTCTGGAATAATGGTGGGCCTGGGCGAGGACGAAGACGAGGTAAAGTCAGTTATTGAGGATTTATATGCTGCGGGCTGCAGCATGTTGACTATTGGTCAGTATCTTCAGCCATCTCATAAACACTTTCCAGTAGCTGAGTATATTACCCCGGAACAGTTTGAAGGTTACAGGATCTTCGCTTTAGAGAGAGGATTTTCCTTCGTCGCATCGGGCTCTCTTGTTCGAAGTTCATATCATGCCGCTCTGGGCTTCTCAAGTTTGCGCTAGAGAGAGGATTTTCATCGGCATTATTTCTCGACCTTTGCTCAGTCAAGTCTATCGTTCACAGATTGTCGGGCAGAGTCAAAGATTGCTATTTTGTTATCTTCCAAATATTGCTTAGTAAGAGTCGCCGTGATACGATTTGCTTATGACGTTCTCTATGTTGGACGATTCGATTGAGAAAACGCAGAACTATGGAAGTTTTTTCTACTTACTGTTTTGGGAGTTGTGATTATGGAAGCTTTTTGTATAGAGAGTGCCGATCAAATTCGAGAACTGTGGTCGAAGACTTACAACACAGAAGGGAAACCTGACTGGTCTCACATTCTTCCTTACTACGACGACAACATTCTCTTTAAAGACACGATTCAGGAAATCCGGGGGATCGAAGAATTCAAGAAGATGACGGAAAGGCTTGCCGAGAGATCTAAAGAGCTTAAGATGGCTGTTCTTAGAGTCATTAAGGAAGACAACGTGGTCTTTGTCGAATGGGAAATGACTATACTTTTCAAGAAGACGAGGACTTCCGTGATTTACGGTGCGAGCCGTCTATCTATTAGCGAAGAGGGAAAGATATTCGAGCAGCGAGATTACTATGACCTTTGGGGTGATATCTTCGACAACATACCCTCGTTCAGAAAGCCTTACAGGCGTTTCATGAGAAAACACTTCGGGTAGGTGCTGCATATGGAGAGAGGCAGGAACCCCATCCGCAAATACTGGAAGCAATACAAATGGTCAAACATCCGCGCGATGATGAAGAACAACAAGTCTGATCCAAAGATTTGCAGTGATGATTTCGAGGGTCGCCTAATGGTCATTACCGGAGGCACATCGGGTATTGGATACTATACATGCAGGAAGTATGCCAGCCATGGGGCGAATATCCTTTCAATAAACAGAAACAGGGAGAAATCGGAAAGGCTTTGCGTCGAACTCAAACGCGACTTCGGCGTTCAGTGTTCACATATGATAGCCGACTTCAGCAGTCTAGACGATAGCCTGAGAGTCGGCAAAGAGCTCTCCGCGATGAGAGACACGATAGATGTCCTGATACACAACGCGGGAGTCTTTCTGAAGCGCAAAGAACTTACAGAGGAAGGCTTCGAAACGACTTTCGTAGTCAATTATCTCTCTTCGTTCGTCATCAACTACCTGATAAGAGAGAAGATGAAAGCTCAGGGAAAGGGGCGCATTCTGATGGTGAGCTCGGAAGGTCATCGTTTTGCCGTCTGGGGAATAGAGACGCAGGACCTTAACTGGCAGAAGAGACGTTACAGCGGCCTTAAAGCTTACGGTTCAGCAAAAACTTCCCAGCTTCTGAGTATGCTTATTTTCGATCAATACTTCGAAGGAAGCGGAGTCACAATCAACGCTATGCACCCCGGTGCAGTCAAGACTGGCACGGGAAGGGAAAATGGGGCCTTCTACAAATGGTATAAGAAAAATGTTGTTGACAGATTCTCCCGATCACCTGAAATCTCGGCAGAAGCCCTCTACTATCTCGGTGTATCCGGCGATCTCCAGGGTATCGGGGGAAGATTCTTCAATCTAACCACTGAAGAGATTCCGGCCCCTCCCGCACTTGACATGGAAACAGCTAAAGAACTCTGGCAGGAGAGCCTGCGAATGGGGGACCTAGATGATGGAGACCTATGACGCGATAATAGTTGGCGGTGGAATTGCAGGAATGACAAGTGCTGCTTATATTGCAAAACACGGCGCTAGAGTCCTCTTGCTGGAGAAAAACGAGAAGTGCGGCGGCTTGATCAACTCCTTCTGGAGGGACGGCTTCCTCTTTGACGGAGGTGTGAGGGCGCTCGAGAGTGCGGGGATCATTCTTCCCATGCTAAGGGAGCTTGGAATTGAGATCGAAAGAGTCAAGAGTCCAGTATCTGTGGGTGTTGAAGACAGCATTATTCGTGTGAACTCCAAGGAAAGCTTGAAGGAGTATTCAGATCTCCTTAGAAGGATATATCCCGGAAGCGAGGATGAAATTGAGGGTGTCGTTTCATTCATAAAGAGGATTATGAAGGACATGGAGATTCTTTACGGAGTCGATAATCCCCTCTTCATGGACTTCAAGAATCACAAGTCGTATTTTGTCAAAGTGTACCTGCCCTGGTTATTCAAGTTTCTTTTTACCCTCCGAAGAATAGGGAAATTCCAGATGCCGGTCGAGGAGTTCCTCGAGAAGCTTGTCCAAAACAGGTCTTTGAGAGACATAATAGACCAGCATTTCTTCAAGAACACCCCGACTTTTTTC
>DSBT01000412.1 GCA_011045915.1 Mesotoga infera | reverse complement strand
CGCAATGGCCATTGCGTTCCTCTGGCCAACTTTGTGGAACTGAGGAAAGAAATCTCCAGTCTTTTCGAACGTTATGGACTTGACGAACTCCCCACTCGCGAGAGAGGTCGATCCAGGTCCCTTTATGAAATCGGCGATTCTTTCGACTCTCTCTCCTGTCGGACCACCTATCGACAGGCTTGCATTGGAAAGCAACATAGGAACTATCGAATCGCCCGCGGGAGACGCGTTGACGACATTTCCAACCAGTGTGGCCCGGTTTCTGATCTGTGGACTTCCAATCTCTCTTAAAGCCATCCCCAGTATTTTGCTGTGCTCAATAATTGCATCGCTGGTCAGAAGTTCGGACATGGTGACCTTACAGCCCACTCTAAGCGAGTCGCCGAGGTCTTCTATGGTATTAAACCCCTCGAGATGCCTCAGGCTTATCACCTTATCTGGGAGCACTCTCTTCAACCTTATCTTCACCAGCAGGTCGGTGCCGCCGGCAAGAATGCAGCTTCTCTCAGAAAGGAGTGTTTGGAGCTCCTCCTCACTGGTCGGCATAAAAACCCTAAACGACATCTCACTTCACCTCCAAAATCCTCTCTGGCTATCTAAAAAGAATAATCGTGGTCTGAATGAACTATCTTCTCTGGTACATCAATGTCAAAGACATTGTGTCTTGCGCCCTCGATTTCGCGAATCGATGCCAGCTTTCTTCTCACCAGCTGATAGGCACCCTTGTCACCGGAAATTCCGGAGAGTTCGGGGAACAGCTTCTTCGATATGAATGTCGGAAAGCCTTTCTTACCCCGAAAAACGAAGGAGACCATTTCATCATCTGGCCTTACGGAATGGAGAAGACGATCGAAGTCTTCTCCGGTAATCAGAGGCATATCTGCAAGCGACAAGACGATTCCTTCACAGCTTTCGGGGCACTCTTCCATGCCCTTGACTATGCTTGTCGAGATACCGCCCGAATACTTCTCGTTGACAACCGTTCTGAACGTACCGGTCCTGAATTTTTCAATTTCGAAACCCGGCTTCAGTACCAGAATCTTCTCCAGAGCAACGACTCTTTCAAGATTATCGAGCGACCATTGCAGAAGAGGTTTCCCCCTGAAATCCGTAAGCAGCTTCTCGCCGCGAAAACGACTGGATTCTCCGGCCGCGAGAAGTATCAGTGCAACCGATTCACTATTCATTTGCCTTCCTTAAATTCTCAGCTGCCGTTCTTATTGCCTGGAGTATCTTGTAGTAGCCGGTACATCTGCAGAGGTTACCCTCTATCGCTTCCATTATCTCTTCATCGCTTGGATTGACCTTCCGGTCTAGGAGCGCCTTCGTTGACATAATCATTCCCGGCGTGCAGAATCCGCACTGAACTGCTCCTTCTTCAATGAAGGCCTTCTGAATGGGGTCAAGCTCTCCATTTTTAGAGAGCCCTTCGATCGTTGTGATCTCTGAACCGTCTATCTCAGGAAGAAGGACGAGACAGGAATTGACCGCCTTGCCGTCGATTATTACGGTGCAGGCTCCACACTCTCCTTCGCCACAACCTTCCTTTGTTCCGGTGAGTCCAAGTTCGTCGCGTAGGAAATCCAGCAACCTGATATCTTCCTCAACATCCATTGTTAAAGTCTCATCGTTAAGTGTGAAGGTGATCTTCATCTAAGTGCCTCCTCAATAACATCTTTCTCCGGCGGGAGGGTCTTTACTTCGGGAAGAACAGTCGATACATTCTTGAGATCCTTCAAGCCATTGCCCGTAACGACGACCAGAATCCTGCTACTTTCGTCGACAATCCCGATTTCTCTCGCCTTTCTGAACCCGGCAAATGCTGTCGCTCCGGCCGGCTCAGCGAATACGCCTGTCTCCCTTGCAAGTTCAATTATACCCCCAAGAATTCGGCTGTCTGAAACAGATAAAAAGAGACCGTCATGTGCTTTGGTGTAGCGACAGGCCTTAACGACATCTCTCGGTTTTCCAACGCAGATACTGTCGGCAACCGTCGATGCCTCGAAATCGATCGGGTCGAAGGGGGAACCCCTTTCATAGGTTCTCATAATCGCGGCGGAGCCCTCTGCCTGCACTCCCACCATGGTCGGCATTTTGTTTATGACCCCGAGTTTGATGAGATCATCAAATCCCTTGTAGAAACTTGAAAGCACAGTTCCGTCTCCTGCCGAAACAAAAACGAAATCCGGGAGATTATCCCGCATCTCAAAGGCAAGTTCAAGCGCGCAAGTCTTTTTTCCTTCGAGAAGATATGGATTTATTGCGCTGTTTCTACAGTACCAGCCCATTGACATTCCAATCTCCATCGAGAGATCGAATACCCTGTCGTAACTCGCATCAATTGCCAGAATCTTCGAGCCGTAAACCTGGAGCTGAGTAATTTTTGCTGTCGGGGCCGTTGCGGGAACAAATATCACGCTCTTCATACCTGCCACGGCAGAAAGCCCGGACAGAGAACTCGCCGCGTTTCCGGTTGAGGCACAGAAGATCGTGTCGAATCCCTTCGCTTTGGCCTTTGCCACTGCGATTGCGCTAGCTCTGTCTTTGAAGGAGGCCGTCGGGTTTCTTCCGTCGTCCTTCACAAAAACCTCTGCCACCCCATACTTTCTTGCAAGAGAATCGCTTCTATACAGCGGCGTGTTTCCAACCAGAAGCTCCGGAGGATCGACCTCTTCTTCAAAGGGCAGCAGAAAGTCGAAAGCCCAGATTCCCTTTCTGTGAAGCGGTAATGAACTGCATCTATATTGCTTTCTCACCTGCTCGAAATCATAAACGACTTCCAGTGTTCCCCTTCTCTCACCGCAATCGGGGCAGAAGTAATCTACTTCATCTTCTGTAAATTCCTTGCCGCAACTGATGCACTTTAGAAAGTATTTTCTCAAGTCAGGACACCGCCGATCGCGCCAACTGGGCAACGTGATTCGCACAGCCCGCAACCGAAGCACTCAGCCGTGTCCACTTCCACCTTTTCATCCAGACTCAGCGCAAAGTAAGGGCAAACCGCAACACACAATCCGCATCTCGTACATTTATCGTGATCGATTACCGGATTTCTCACCTCAAAGGACTCTTTCTGTCTTTCGGCAGAGTCGATCGCATCTTTCACACTTTCGAATCCTCTCTTTTCGAGAGCCGACGGAAGAGAGTCCACTATCCTTTTGAAAAGTTCTTTGCCGTTTATCAGGGCTCCAGAAAGCATCTGCACCGCCGACGCGCCGCAAGAGAGAAAGTCAATAACATCATCTGCGCTTGAAACGCCACCGACTCCAATTATCGGCAGAGAACAGCCCTCGCGAATTCTCCTTACGGACGAGAGGGAAAGCTTCTTTATTACTGGACCGCTTATCCAGCCGAAGCCATCCCCGCTACCCATCAAAGAACGATTGGCCTTCCGATCGAAGGGATAGACAGGACCCAGTGAGTTTAT
>DSBT01000411.1 GCA_011045915.1 Mesotoga infera | reverse complement strand
TGCGCTTAAGAACAAGAATCCGCTGAACGCTGAAAAGAGCCGGCTCTTTAGCTCTTGTTCTTAAAACTTGCAACTTGCATCTTGGAACTTGGAACTGATTGGTTTCTCTCGAAGCGAAGCTTCATCTCAAACTCAAAGCGTCTTCTCGCTTTCTCGGTTCGCTCTCGCTCGGAGAACGGAGAGCCGTTCAACAGTCAACCAGTTTCTCTTGCTCTTTCCTACCCGCGATGCCCATCCCCCAACCCCGGTCTTCTGCTTTCCCCTCAAAACTCTTTCTGTTTCAAAAGACAATGTGGTATTCTGTGGATGAAGCAATAGCTGCAGATTGTGTCGTAACTTGCACTGGAATGAAGCAAATACTGCATTTGGAGATGCATATATGGATTTTCTTTTCAGTTCGAACATACTTATCGACTTTTCACTTAAGAAGGCTCTGAAGGTTTTTGCGGAAGAGAAGATCTCTGGTGTAGAGATATGGGTTGAGCATCTGTGGAGAGACAAGAATGGCCTGTCAGAGATTAGGGATCTTCTGGACAGGCTCAATCTCAAACGAACCTTGCATTCCCCGAGTAGAGACGTAAATATCACCTCCTCAAATCCGGGAATCCGCAGAGAGTCGATGAGACAGACTGTCGAGGCGCTTGAGATCGCAACTCATCTTGGAGTCGAGGTTGTCACCATTCATCCCGGACACATGTCTTCCTCAAAAGATAGACCCGACGATTACTTTGAGGTACAGCTTGAGTCGTTTCAGGAGATTGCCAAGACGGCCAGGAAGCTAGGTCTCAAAGTTGCCATAGAGGTAATGGAGAAGAAACCGATGGAGATTATCACAGAACCGGAAGACCTCAATTCGTTGCTCGAGTATGCGGATTTCGATTGTATGGGTACTACCTTTGATGTTTCTCACGCCGCTTCGTGCTTCAAGAATGATGTCGATCAGGAGGTTCTAAATGGATTGATAGTTGATTACATGAGCAAGCTGCGGAAGATTTTCAACGTCCATGTTAGTAACGCCACTTTGACAAAGGTTCATACTCCGTTGCTTAGAGGAGAGTTCGATTTCTTTCCTGTTCTCAGGGAGTTGACGAGTATTTACGATGGGACGGTAACAATCGAGGGATTTGCACCGGGAGACGGTATGCAAGTTCTGCGAGAGAACAAGACCGTAACTTCCAGGTGGAAGGAGATGCTCGGAAATGCATGACAAAGAGTATCCGGTTCTTGAAGAACTAATCCGTGATCAATACGAGGAAGAGGGAATAACTGACTACTGGATAGAGCCTCTTGTATCCTGTAAAGGAGGGAGAGCTGTCGGCAGGATTTCCGACGGCGATACAGTTCTCTTTTGCTGCCGGAGAGGAGAGAGAGAAGTCCAATTGGCGGAAAGCTTTGTCGAAGATAAGTTTAAGCGCTTTCCCGTGACCCGTTTCAACCACCTCCAGTTTATTTCACTAGTTGAATACCACGAGAAGTTTTCTCACATCAAGTCGATCATAGAACCCGTAAGGCCTTCGGTTACTTTGGGCAGATTGCTGAGCGAGGTGGGATTAAAACAGCTCTTGATAACTGAATCAGAGAAGGAGTCACATGTTACGTTTTTTTTCAACGGTCGAAGGAGCAGACTCTTTTCGGGGCAGGTTGCTGAGATAATCCCAAGCTGGAAGAACTTTGCAAGTCATCCCGAGATGAAAAGCGCGCAGATAGGCACTTCCGTTGTGAAGGCCATGGACAGATACGACTTCATCATTGTAAATTTCCCGGCAGGCGATGTGATTGGCCATCTGAATGAAATGGAGCTGAAGATCAAAGCGGCCGCTGAAATTGATGTAGCTCTTGGGAAGGTCTACAAGCAGGCAATCGCACTGGGCAGAACTTTAATTATCACAGCCGATCATGGATTGATGGAGAGGGGAATGAATGAGAACGGTTCTCCATCTGTTTCGCATACGACTGCCCCAGTACCGTTCATAGTTGTCAATCGTCAATTGGGAAAGCAGAACTACATTGCAGATAGTGGTTCACTCGCAGATATTGCCCCCACTATTCTTTCCCTCATGGGAATCGATAAACCGCCTGAGATGACGGGATCGTGCCTGATCCATGATATCCCTGTTTCCAGTGGCGTTGTGCTTGTAATACTTGATGGCTGGGGAGAAGGAAAGAAGGACCCGAGAATCAATCCGCTGGAAGCTGCCGAGACTCCGAATCTGGACTTCCTGAAGGAGAACTACCCATTTTCCAGGCTCAAGGCAAGCGAAGAGGCAGTTGGTCTTCCCGCTGGGAGAAGCGGAAACTCCGAGACCGGCCACCTTACGATGGGGGCCGGCAGAGTGATCGAGCAGGATGAGTTGAGACTTGTTAGAGAGATGGAAAGAGAGCTTGAGAACAACAAGATACTTAGAGATGCCATAACAGGAAGAGGAAGCGGGGCATCGGTTCATGCTATAGGAGTTCTTTCGGAGGCCAGTTCTCACGGCAACATCAGAGAGTTGCTTGAGATATGCAAGGCGGTCCGTCTGAATGGGGCGGAAAAGATATTTGTTCACCTGATACTCGACGGCAGAAGCGCTCCGCCCAGAAGTGCAGTCGATCTTCTGAAGAAATACGGGGAGCAATTGGAACAGTATGAAATTGTCAGTGCAGTGGGCAGAGGTTTTGCGCTTGACAGGAGTAAAGATTACGTTGGGAAAACAAAAAAAGTCTATGATTGTCTCGTGCGTGGCACAGGAAAGTGTTTCTCAAGTCTCTGAAGTATGGAGGATTTATGAACGAAAACGTGAAAATCCTTGATAGAGTTCGCGAGGTTTACCCCTCTCTTTCGAAATCGCAGAGGCTGATCGCAGACAGTATTCTGGAAAACTGGGAGAACACGGCCTTCGTCTCTCCTAGAGAGCTCGGAGAAAGACTTGGAGTAAGCGAAACCACGGTAATAAGGTTTGCCAAAACTCTTGGATATTCAGGCTTCAGCGAGCTTAGAGAGCACAGTCAGAATTTGATCAAGGAGAAACTCACTCCCGCCGAGAAGATGTCTGCAACCGTTCAGAAGATCAAGTCCGGAGAGACAACATTCGATAGACTGCTCACAACAGAAGTCGAGAATTTGAAGGACGGCATATCCAAGGTATCCGCCGAAGAGTTCTATAAGGCGGTGGACTTGATAGAGAAAGCCCGGAGAGTCTTTATCGCAGGTCAGGGGGTTTCGGAAGCCCTCTGCAAATTTCTGGAATTCAGGTTCAGAAGGATGCAGATC
>DSBT01000410.1 GCA_011045915.1 Mesotoga infera | reverse complement strand
TGAGACGGAGGAAAACGTCCTTGCAGGGACTCACCAGGATGCAGCTCCGGAAAATCTTTGATAACTTCTATTGACAACAAAAAAGGTGGCTCAGGCCACCTTTTTTATTTTTTCGTTCAATCAACCTCTCGCTTCGACATATGTCTTGACTTTGGCGGTCAATCTTGCCTTCTTACGTGAAGCCGTATTCCTGTGAATGGTTCCGGACTTCGCCGCCCTGTCGAGAGTAGAATACACTTCGCTAAGCATGGAAGAAACGGCCTGTGGATCTTCACCCTCTTCCATCGCCTTATATAGCTTCTTGGAAGCATTTCTGAATTTCGTTCTAGCGGCCCTGTTCATTACTGTTCTTTTGGCCGTCTGTTTTACTCTCTTCTTTGCTGATGCATTGTTAGGCACTTATCACTTCTCCTCCTTTCGAGATTTACCCGTTAATTGTATCATCAATCCACTGCTTTCTTCAATTGGTCAACGGCGTCGATCTCTTCCCACGGCAGTTTAATGTCTATCCTGCCGAAATGTCCATAGGCAGCCGTCTGCCTGTAAATAGGACGTTTAAGGTTAAGCCTGTCGATAATAGCGGCCGGTCTGAAGTCAAAAACCTTCAGGACGGCTTTCTTAAGCTTTTCGAGATCGATCTTCTCCGTATCGTGAGCATCTATCATAAAGGATACGGGTTTGGCAACTCCAATAGCATACGCGAGCTGAAGAGTTACGCGTTCTGCAAGTCCGGCGGCCACAATATTCTTTGCGGCATATCTTGCCATATAATGAGCCGATCTATCGACCTTCGTGGGGTCCTTTCCGCTGAAGGCTCCCCCGCCGTGAGGAGTCCAACCTCCGTAAGTATCAACGATGATCTTCCTGCCAGTCAAGCCAGTATCGGCTGAAGGACCGCCCCTGACAAATCGACCCGTCGGATTCACGAAAATTTCCACCCCTTCAAGAAGTAGTTCGTGGTCGATTTCTGGAGAGACTACGTTGTCGACTACAAGTCTTTCTATCGCCTCTGCAGTCAAATCGGGATCATGCTGAGTCGATACCACAATCGCTGTTACTCCGACAGGCTTGCCGTCCTGATACTTGACGGTAACCTGGGTCTTTCCGTCAGGCCTGAAGCCATGAACACTGTTGTCTTTTCTTACTTTGCTGAGCCTTCGTGCCAATCTATGAGCAAGAACTATCGGCAACGGCATCATTTCTGGAGTCTCGTCTGTCGCATAACCGAACATCATGCCCTGATCTCCCGCTCCTATCAGGGCATATCTATCGGAATCATTTTTCTTCGCTTCAAAGGATTTGTTTACTCCCAGAGCTATATCCGGGGACTGCTCGTCAATACTCGTAAGGACGGCGCAGGTCTCTCCGTCAAAGCCATACTTAGCCCGGTTGTATCCGATATCGAGAATCGTCTCTCTAACTACTCTGGGAATATCAACGTAAGCTTTAGTACTTACCTCTCCGGCAACTACGACAACGCCTGTTGCAAGAAGAGTCTCAACTGCAACTCTCGAATCTTCATCCTGAGTCAACATCGCATCGAGAATCGAATCGGAAATCTGATCTGCCATTTTGTCCGGATGGCCTTCGGTAACGCTTTCACTGGTAAACAACCAAGTCTTCATGACTGCCTCCTATAAACTGAATCTATTCTTCGTATTCTTCCTTAGACAAAAATCTACCGCCGATTATTTCGAAGGACAAGGGCCTGAACGCTCTGTTGAACTCAGCTATGATCTGAATCTTGTTCTGGCATTTGCTCCCAATGAACTCTTTATCGAGCCTATAGACTCCCTTTCCCTTTCCATAATTTACGCTGACATCGTAGTACTTTCTGAGATGGCTGCGGAATTTCTCTTTGCACTTACTGCATTCAAAGTGGACAACAAGTGTATTGCCATTGTCGTAGAAGGGATTTTTCCCTATGTCTCGCGGCTTCTTCTTGAAAAACATCCGAATTACCTCCTCATGACGATTCTGAAGTCTTTCGAAGCCTCGTTTCCCCAGTGGTCCCGAACCACTACCCTGGCATCTCTCGGATTCGTCCAGTCGATATCGTCCCAAATGTTTATTGGAAGGACACTAAGCGATATCCTCGCGTTGAGATTGAACCAGTAATCAGACTCCGTTGAAGGCGAAGAGTATATCTCATGGACCTCGTCAGCTTCATCTACCTCGAAAGAAACAAAATCGATCTGATAGACGAGACTGTTTTCAACATACAACTCTATGGTCTTTGGGCTTACGGGATGTCTCAACTGAACTTTAGCATGAAGATCCAGAGGGGTAGTGGCGTTCATCTCGATAGTCGGCTTTCCCTGAGCAAACGAGTAGGTCTTTCCGCCTGCCCTAATGTCCAGTATTTCAACTGCCGATGTCGGACTGCCAGTATCGAAGTAGAAGCCAGGATTGATTATGGTCTCCATAGTTGAATCTCTCACTTCTAGGTGAAGATGGGGCGGAACGTTTCCACTGTTTCCTGATTTGGCAACGACATCGCTCTTTCTGAAGGGAAGTTCTCTGGGATCGAACGTAACTTCGACATATTGATCACCAAACTCGGAAATCAGTTGATGATAGATGTCGTTAAGTTTTCTTCCCGCCAAAGAAGAAGTATCTCCGATTTCATTTACGTGAGCGAAAATCACATTGATACCCTTTTCATTAGTGAGAATGTTGGTGACTTCAGGAAGTGTGAGGGCAATCCCTACCCCGTATATGGGATGGTTTATGTAAATCTGATGTACATATGAATCGTCCGGGGAAAGAAGATCGAGACCGATTACGCTCCCGGTCGAGTAATCCATTCCCATGTGAAAATGCTCTGGATAGTTTATGTTTCTTGAATTCCCTCGATATTCACCAAAGTAACCCGTTATTTCCGGCGCCCTCTTCAGTGGAAACAGGAGTGATGCCGAAAACAACATACAGCCAATCATTAGCGCCAGTAAGACCGACAATAATCTCTTCATTTCCTTCCCTCCTCGCCAATAGAAGAAATGAGCCTTTCATTTATCTCATCGGAGGATACATATTCTACCTCAATAAACTCACTTTCGTAGCATTCAGAAAGCACCTCAAGCGAGCCTCTGAATCTCATGAAACTCGAGAACTCGGTCGGGGTTAGCCTGAGCTTTCTCCTTGACCTTTCACCAAAAAGGCTTCGGCTGATTTCGCTCAAAATGCCTTCAATATTGAAGCTTTTTGAGGCACTCACCAATATTGCTTCCGGGAAGATGCTCCCGAGTTCAAGAAGTCTTTCATTTGTACATAGATCAATCTTGTTCAGAACATGTATTCTCTTGATTTCACCCGCGCCGATTTCACGAAGAGTGCGATCGACGATCAAATACTTCTCTCTGACTGCCATATCGGATGCATCAGAAACCACAACCAACAGATCTGAGTACTTCACCTCGTCAAGCGTCGATCTAAAACTCTCCATAAGCTCGTGAGGCAACTCTCTTATAAATCCGACAGTATCAGAAATGAGCACCTGCATTCCGGCTGGCAATCTCGCCTTCCTAACCCGCGTATCGAGCGTTGCAAAAAGCTTGTCCTCGACCAGAAGCTCATCGCTGCTTATTTCCGAAACAAGCGATGACTTTCCGACATTTGTATAACCTACAAAGGAAACAAGAGGGATAGAGGACGACTGCCTCTTCTTTCTGGAGATCTCCCTGCGCTTGCCGAGTTCATCGATGTCCTTTCGCAGACGCGATATTCTGTCCTGAGCCTGACGCCTGTCTGTCTCCAGCTTTTTCTCTCCCGGACCTCTCGTCCCAATACCCGCTCCTGTCTGAGAAAGCGCCCTCCCAAGTCCTTTTAGCCTGGGCAACTGATACTTAAGACTGGCCATTTCGACTTCCAGTTTACCTTCCTTCGTTGATGCATGGTCTCCAAAGATTTTCAGAATCAGCTGTGTTCTATCCATTACAGGTATCTCCAAAAGCTTTTCGAGATTCATCGCCTGAGACGGAGAGAGTTCATGACGGGTGATAGCGAGAGTGGCGCCGAAGGCACCTATCATCCTTTTTGCAAAATCCACCTTTCCCTTCCCGAGATAATGTCTGGGGTCTGGGCTGTCTAGATTCTGAACAACAGTCTCGACAATATTATAACCAGCAGTACGGGCGAGCTCACGAAGCTCGCCCTGAATTTCTGTCTTCATATTCTGTTCTTCAGAAGAAAAAACAGCGACAAGTAAAGTATCTATGCTCTATTCAATCCTCCTTCTTGCCTGTCGTATTCGTCAATTTCACGTACTTCTGAGGAACCATCATCTTGATCGCGTGCTTGTAGACAAGAGTCTGCTCCTGCCCATCTTCCAGCAACACGGTGAAATTGTCGAACGACTTAACCATCCCCTTCGTCTGGAATCCTCCTTCGAGGTACATCTTGACTTCGATTCTGTTTACCCTAAGAAGATTCAGAAAACGATCTTGCAAATTAAACTTTTCGGCCATTCTTACCCCCCCAAACTGAGAGAATTGCGTTTTCAAGAACCCGAACTGCCTCTTTATCGAGGCTGGACAGGTCAATTCTCAAAGCTTCACTATATCTTCTGAACCAAATAATCTGACGACGAGCGTATCTTCTTGTGTTCACAAGCATCCGTTCCCTACTTTCCGAAAGGGACACTCCGCACTTTATATATTGTACCATTTCGGCGTAGCCTATTGTCTTTAGCGCGTTAAGTCTCGTTGTATAGCCCTTGTCGAGAAGCCTCTTCGTTTCATCTGCCAGACCGTTTCGGATCATCTCGCACACACGTCTTTCGATTCTCTTATGAAGCTCTCCTCTCTCTCGTTCAAGAATTACGATGCCAAACTCGTCAGAACTCTCGCTCTCTTTGTGCATTTCTGTCAAGGGCCTTCCTGTCTTGAAGAAGACCTCAAGATATCTGACTATACGTTTGAGATCATTCTCGTGCAGCAAATCAAATGCTTTGCTATCGACCTTTTTGAGTATTCTTCTCAACGAGCCTTTGCTCTGAGATTCGATCTCCAGAAGGGCCTGCCTTACTTGCTCATCTTTTGGAGGAAGATTTGCCAGACCATTGATGAGCGATTCTGCGTAGAGTCCCGTTCCGCCTGCAAGAACAGGAATCTTTCCTCTCGATATTATGTCGGAGATACATTGAATGGCGAGTTTTCTGAACTCCATGACATCAAAATCCTCATCCGGATCGCGAATATCTATAAGCCAGTGTTTAAGCAAAGTCTGTTCATTCTTTGTCGGCTTGGCCGTTCCAATGTCCATGAAACGGTATATTTGCCTAGAATCAACGGAGATGACTTCTATGGGAAGTCTTCGGGCCAACTCAAGCAGGAGTGAAGTCTTGCCGACTGCGGTCGGCCCGAGAAGCAATGGAATCATCTCTTATCAACTACCCCGTAAAGCACTCCGCTCTTCTTGCTTCCCCAAAGCTTGTCAAACTGAAGGTCTAGCTCTTCGAAGAGGGAATCACGTGTTCTGCTCTTTATGATGAATCTCTTTGAGGAAATCCTGATCATCTCGTCCACATCGGTTCTATTAATCCTCTCATACACTGCAAATGCCCTGAGAGGATTTATTGAGTTGGAACTCATCTGTGGTCTATCAAACATCGGGTCGCAGTAGACTATGTCATAAGAAGCGTCGGGACACTCCTTAACGAAGTCTCGAAGATCCCTGTTGTGTAGCTCTATCCTGGTCGACGCTTCTCTGATCCATTCATAAGTGTAAGGATAGTTGCGAAGTCCATGGGAGACTACCCTGTATATATGTTCGGAAGCCTCAAGACCCACTACCTTCCCTTCAGGCAGAAAGTGGGCGATCAGAAGCGCCTCGTTCCCAAGTCCGAATGTCGTATCGAGAACGGTTTCGTCTCCGGAGAGTTCCATGCTCTTGATTAAATAGTCTGAGTCCTGAAGCTTTATGTTCTTATACCTTACCTTCGACATGCCCGGATGAAAGAAGAAAACCGAATCCCCGTTCCTGATCGTAAGCTGGCCATTCTTGTCAAAGACGTAGTAGAAATCTATCGGGTATTCCTTCTCGAATTCCTTCAACCGGCCTCTTGAAACATATTTAACGCCAATCTCATCGGCAAGGCCTCTTGCGTTCATAACTTCTTCTTTCGTGGGCTTGTGAGAGGTTGTAACAACAAATCTCATCTATTGCCTCCATCGTTGCTTCCCGGCACTAATTCTCTGAGCAGTTCCAATTCGGATTCTTTGATCTCGATTTCTCTCTGCAGTGCATCGTACTCTTTCTGCAGGTTCTCCAATCTTCTCTGGACTTGCCTGTAATTGAGAAAAGCGTCGATATTCGCTATCAATAGTAGCGAAATCAAGAGGGTCAGAAAGATGAACAATCCGAGAGGAAATTTGGCTTTGCTCTTCTTGCTTTTTATTTGAGACCACTCCTGGCAATTCCGGCTATGAAGTATTTCTGAGTAATCAGGAAGAGAATGACGACCGGAATTATTGAGAAGGTGGCCGCGGCCATCAAGAGGTGATAATCACTGCCTGTCGCTGAGCTGAAATTCTGAAGCCCAACCGGCAGAGTCCTGATTTCCGGACTCTTGGTCACTATGAGAACCCAGAGGAAGGAATTCCAGCTGCCGACGAATTTAAGCAGCGCTCCCGTGATCACAGCGGGCTTCGAAAGCGGAACCAGAACTGTCCATAGAAAGCGCCATTTCGTCAGACCGTCGATCATGGCGGCATCGTAGAGCTCGTTTGGAATCGTCATAAAGTGCTGCCGGAGCAAGAATATCGCAAAGACAGAGACCACCCAGGGAACAATCAGGGCGTAATATGAGTCGATCCAGCCCAGGGCCGTCAGGGTTATGTAATTGGGAACCAGCAGCACTTCTCCCGGGACCATCATTGTTGCCAGGAAGAGTGTGAACAGAAAGTTCTTACCAAAGAACTCCATCTTTGCAAATGCGAAGGCCGCCATCGCAGCGAAAATTATCTCCACGAAAGTCGTTACCATCGCAACAAATACTGTGTTGAAGTAGTATCTGCCAAAAGGCGCGGCATTCCACGCAGTTATGTAGTTCTGGAAGAAATTCTTGAAGGTTTCCCCGAATGTGAAATTGACTTTTCCGGCAGGCATGTCATCCTTGAACCAGACAGCGGGAATACCTGTAAGCTTTATGTCGAAAGACTTTGCGCCCGAAGGTGAAATTATGCCTCTGTAGTAGACTCTTTCAACCTCAGTCGGCTTGAGAGAGAGATCGAGTTCACTGAATATGTCTGAATGTACTCTCGAGAAAGTCCCGACCATTGTCGTCTCTTTCCATCTTCGCCTGATGAGGTCTGCCAATGCATCCTGACCTCCAATACCAGCCTGTCGATCGAGGCCCGCGATGACTCCTCCGACGCCTATGGTCTGGCCCGCAGCCGACGCCACTTCTCTAATAAGCGATGTTAGGTCGGAGTATGAAGTTTTCTCTTCCATCGCATTGCGGACTTTCGTGTCCATCTCGGAACTCGAAGCCACTAGCAGAGACGTCCTGAGGAAGTTCATTGCGTCATTTACCACTTCAAGCGGGGTCTGAGTATCTGGAAAATATTGAGATAGAGTATCTTTGAAATTTTGATCCAGGTAGTTCAGGAGAATCGTGACTGCGCCCCGCACATTGGAGGGATTGATAGCTGAGAGCAAATAGCTTTTGACTTCCTCTTCAACGTCCCATCCCTTTACAAACTCCGAGAGCAGCGAATGAACTTCTGAGTCTGAGCGTATATTTCCAACTATTGAGGTGCTCGAAAGGTTCTTGTCCTGGGAATCGTTGTAGAATAGCCTTACGTCGGAATAGAGGTCAAGCAGTTCGACCCACCGACCCAAATCTTCTGGAACAGTCTCTAGCGAGCGTTCAAGCTGCCTGACAGAGAGAGACATTCTGGAATCGCCACCGGCAACTGTCCCCGAAAGAGAAACAATTTCGGCGCTTACTTCCCTAATGAGATCGACACTGCTTCTCAGATCCCCGATTATCGTTTCAAGTTCGACCAGATCCGTGACCCCCGTCTTCCCCGTTCTAAAAGTCTCTAGAGTCTGCATAGAGGTCGTCAGATTCTCAATCGGAGTTACAAGAAGCGCGCTCGACTCTTCTCTGATCTTCGCCTTCATTTCCTTGCTTTCATCAGTGTCGATAGGCAACTCCTTCATTACAGTCTCAACGCTCTGAGACAGTCTATCGATTGCTTTTGAGTACTGAGCTTTGAGAGAGCCAACGAGAACCACCCTTCTCACGAATCCGCTGTCACTGTATATTGCAGCATTGAAGAAACTGTCCATAAAACGGCCCGCTCTGTCTGTGGGAAGATCTCTCAGGGCGCTCGAAAAGGAATCGGGAACATCTGACTCAAGAGCTGAATACCTGTCGACAAGTGCTGCAAAACGCTGTTCATCGACTTCGGTGGCGTAATCTGCAGGAGTTCCGTCACCTTTGAGCAACTGGATCTCGACCTCGCCTCTTCTGATTGGATCATCGTCTAGAGTGATGGTGATGGTATCTAGACTTGCCGACTCTTCAATAAGCGCCGCGAAGTTTCTGAATTCACTGAGACTAAGAGTCGAGAGATCAACGGAGGCGCCGGAGCTTTTCTGCTTTATCTGCGTCTTGAAAGTGAAGGAACTGGCAGCGTTTTTGGTCGTCCAAACAGGCGGCCAGCTTGAGACTTCGCTGGGGGCTTTGAAGGAAGTTGCGACCATCCAACCGAATGGAATCAGCATCAGAAAAGCCCCGCCAATTATAACCACATAGAGAAGAATCTTCGAGATTATCTTTGTCGACGATGTAGTCATCTGAACACCTCAACCCTCATAATGGACGCGCTTTTTGCCAACGTACAGCTGCACCATTGTCAAGACCAGAATTATCATAAAGAGAACGTATGCAGCAGCACTGGCTACTCCCATTCTCTGCTGGTTATAGAAGGCGTCAAATACGTAATAGACCAGTGTCAGTCCGCTTTTGTTGACAGGTCCAGGAAGACCCTGATAAAGAATGAATATTTGAGAGAAAACCTTAAACGAACCAATCATCGTGATTATCATTATGAAGAAGGTCGTGCCCGAAAGCAGCGGCCAGGTGATGAACTTGAACTTCTGCCAGCCGCTTGCGCCATCTACATCGGCCGCTTCGTAATACGATCTGTCAATATTCTGAAGACCGGCAAGAAAGATAACGGTGGTGTATCCAACATGCTGCCATACCGAGACTATGGCTATCGTTGGAATCGTCCACACCTCTTCTTTCAACCACGCGATTCTGGGCAAGTTGAAGATCGAGAGAATATAGTTAAGCAGTCCAAACTGGTCGTTGAACATCCACTGCCATACCAGTGAAACGGCAACCACCGATGTGACAAAGGGTATGAAGTACGCAGTCCTGAATAGAGAGCGCAGTTTGATATTCTTGTTCAAAAGCATAGCAATGATCAGCGCCAGCACTATCTGCGTCGGAACGGACAGAAGAACGTAATAGACAGTATTGTAGATCGATTTGAGGAAGTCGGAACTCTCTTTGGCGAGCGTGAAGTACTCCACAAAATCCGCACTCTGACTCAAAATGAGATATGCCAGGGCGTAGTAGACAGCAGCTATCAGAAGTAGCGTCGACCATTGACTGGACTTCATTTTCTTCCACTGAACACTCTTTCTTCTGCGCATCAGTATGAAAAGGCCGAGACCCATCAGCCCCAGACCGACAAGCAAACCTGCCGCCGTCAAATCAGCCGAAGAATTGCGAAGCAAAACAAAACCTGCAACTGCCGCAAAATAGATCGCATACAGAGACGAGTGACTTTTCTCGGTCTTGTCGTACTTGCTCAGCAAACCGAAGAGATGGTACAGAGCCTGTACGACGACTAGAACAACCACAATGTAGATGGCCGTGTTTATCAGCGAATTCACGAAGCTAAGCGAAACCGGATATGTCAGTCTGAAGAGCTCCTTATAGTTATCAAATCCAATGAAGTAACGAGTGGTCGAAGTGTAATCCCATTTGAAGAAGCTGAGTACAAGTGAAAATCCGATTGGCCAGAAAACAAAGACACCTAGGATTGCAATCGAAGGCAGCAGGAAAAGATATGCTTGCCAGGTTTCCTTCCAGTACTTCTTCGAGCGTCTACTGTGGGGCAAATCATTCCCTCCCATTTTCTCCATATGGGTTTAGTATCTTAAGTATACCAAAGATTCTGTCATGCTCCCGAACATCGTGGACGCGAATTATGTTCACTCCTTTAAGGTAAAGGTAAGTAGAAATCGAGAGAGTTTCTACAAGCCGATTTTCAACAGGATTTCCCGTGAGCTTCGCTATAAAACTCTTTCTGGAATGGCCAACCAGAAGGGGGAAACCCAGCCGTAAGAAGCGGTCGACATTTCTGAGAATTTCTATGCTCTGTTCTGCCGTCTTGGCGAAACCTATCCCAGGGTCTAGAATTATCCTGTCTTTTCTAATCCCTGATTCGACTGCTTTCTTCGCTCTTTCGACGAGCCAGGCTGAGACCTCCTCGACCACATCACCGTAATCTGTCATCTGACTCATTGTCGAAGGATCTCCTCTCATGTGCATTATGATAACCGCTGCATTGCTTTGCGAGGCAACTTCAATCATTTCTTCCGACCTGAGGCCGGTAATGTCGTTGACGATATCTGCACCAGCTGCGAGTGCCGCTCTTGCTGTCACACTGCTGCAGGTGTCTATCGAGATAACTGCCCGGGGCTTCTTCTCTCGAATTTTCTCTATTACGGGAACTACTCTGGCAATCTCCTCTTCCACCGAGATCTTTTCGGCTCCCGGTCTCGAGGATTCACCACCAATATCGACTATTGCGGCCCCACTGCCGAGCATTCCCATCGCAGCATCGACGGCCGCGGCAGTGTCGCTGAACCTGCTCTCAGGGAAGAAGGAGTCTGGAGTCGCATTGACTATCCCCATAATAACCGGTTCGGAAAGATCAAGCAGCCTACCGCTACTGAGGATCACTACTGATTCCTTCTCTTCTCTCTGACGCGTTTGACAAATAGCTCGAAGACGGGATTTGGATTGCCGACCTTAGATCGGAATTCCGGGTGATACTGAATTCCGAGGAAAAATCGCTTCTCCGGAAGCTCTATTGCTTCAACAAAAGTCGCTAAGGAGGAGATCGTCAATCTACTTTCATCCTTTTCTCCCGGATTTCTAAAGAGATCGGGGAAGCGCTCCAGATTGACTTCGTATCTGTGTCTGTGCCTCTCGAAAGCTATCTTCTCATTGTATGCGTCCATCAGCACCGTACCTTCTTCAATTGGAGTCTCCTGTGCCCCCAGCCTCATAGTTCCTCCGAGCTTCATAATTGCCTTCTGCTCTTCCATCATGTCAATGACCGGGTAGGGAGTCGAAGGATCAAATTCCGTAGAGTTGGCGTTTTCATAATGGGAAACGTTTCTTGCAAACTCGATAACCATCAGCTGCATTCCCAGACAGATACCGAGGATAGGGATGTCTTCCTCTCTTGCCGCCTTAATTACAGCAATTTTTCCTTCAATGCCTCGCTTGCCGAAACCACCTGGGATAATTATTCCGTCGTATTTTCGAAGTTCGTTCTTAATTTGGTCTTCCGTCATCTCTTCGAAGCACTCAGAATCGATTACATCGGGTTTGCTGGCGCCGCAAAGCGTAATGCTTTCAGAAATGCTCTTATAGGCATCGTCCGTCCCAAGATATTTTCCCACTATTACTATTCTGGTCGGAACGAACGTTCTCGGATAATTCCAGTCGAACCGCTCCTCTATTTCGAGGTTGAGCCATGCGGCAATCTTTCTGTGAATTCCGTAAGCATACACGATTCGTGGAACATCGTACACGTTTTCGGAGTCGGGAAGGTTATAGACCATCTGTCTGTCGAGACCGCCGAATAGAGCGATCTTTCCAAGCTCATTCTCTTCAATTGGCAGCTCCGATCTGACGGCAATCATCTGAGGCTGAATACCGATTCTTCTAAGCAGTTGAACGGATTGTTGCGTAGGCTTCGTCTTGAACTCATTAGTGACCCTCAGATATGGAACATAGGTCACATGGATGAACAAGAAGTTTTCAGGACCCTCTTCGACCCATAGTTCCCGCACCGCTTCCAGAAATATCTCGCCTTCAATGTCGCCGACAGTACCGCCTATTTCTATCATTATCAGATCTCCGGGAACTCTCCTGATCCTCGACTTTATCTCATCTGTTACGTGAGGGACCATCTGCACCGTTGCTCCCAGATAGTCGCCCTTTCTCTCCTTGTCAATTATCGACTTGAATACCTGACCCGCGGTCATGTTGTTCTCTCTTCTCATGTCCTTCCCGAGAAACCTCTCGTAATGACCAAGGTCTAGATCGGCTTCGTATCCATCTTCGGTAACAAACACTTCTCCATGCTGGTTTGGGTTCATGGTCCCGGCATCCAGATTAAGATACGGGTCTATCTTAAGAGTGTTTACCTCGACTCCGCATTCCTTCATAACCCTCGCTATGGAGGCGGAGAGGATCCCCTTGCCAATGCCGCTGATTACGCCTCCAGTTACAACTACGTACTTCTTCTTCATCGTCTGCTGTCCTCCACTATCCGAGAAGTTCTCTTATATACTTTATTTCCAGAGCATGATCCGCATCGTCTCCCGGTGTCTCCAGCAACCATGGTTTATCCTGGATTCTTTCATTTGAGAGAAACACTCTGAATCCGTCCTCCTTGCCGATATAGCCTTTGCCTATCATTTCGTGTCGATCCTTTGCGGCACCGAGTGGAAATTTGCTATCGTTAAGATGTATCATCTTCAACTTTTCATAGCCAACCTTAGAATCTATTTCATCGATAAGCTTTAGCACTCCGTCTTTGGTTCTTATCTCAAACCCGGAATCAAAACCGTGGCAGGTATCGTAAGTTACTCCGATCCTTTCAGGTTGTGCCGAACCCTCGATGATCATACTAAGCTCGTCAAAACTGCTCCCTATGTGATTGCCTTTCGCTGCTACATTCTCGAGAAGAAGCATCACGTCGCTTTCCTGATTCTCATCAAGCACTATTTCGAGACCTTTCAGTATTCTCTCTATTCCTTCATGCAGCCCGTCTCCAAGATGGCTTCCGGGATGAAAGTTCAGATACTTCAGACCCAAGGCGGCTGTAATCTTCATTTCAAGGGAAAGCAGGCGCACTGATTTCTCCCAGACCTCTTCATTGGGAGAGGCGATGTTCACCAGGTAACCGGAATGAACCATGCAATCGAACGGATCAAGCGACTTCTCTTTCATCTCATGGATGAAGGCGGATGCCATCTCCTCCTTTGGAAGTGAGGCTCTCCACATCCTTGGACTGTGCGGGAAGATCTGAAAGGTGTTTCCGCCGATTGCCAGCGTGTCTTTGGGGACTTTGTCAAGACCCTTTGAGGTTGACATGTGTGCTCCAAGCCTTATCATCACTTCACCCCATCATTCTTCTTCGCCAATTCTAAGAATTGCCAGGAAGGCGTTCTGCGGAATAGTCACCTGACCGATCTCCCGCATTCTCTTCTTTCCCTCTTTCTGCTTTTCCAGGAGCTTCATCTTTCTTGTCACATCCCCTCCATAGCACTTCGCCAAAACATCTTTACGGAGGGCCTTTATGTCGCTTCTCGCAATTATTCGTCCTCTCGATTTTGCCTGTATTGGAATCTGGAACTGATGCGGAGGAATCAGTTCGCTCAACTTGTCAACCACTTTCTTCGCGACTTGATACTCCTTGTCTACATGAACGATGAACGAAAGCGAATCGACTGTCTCTTTGTTGACGAGAATAGTGACTTTCACAAGATTCGATTCACGGTAGCCAAGTATGTCGTAATCCATTGAGGCATACCCTCGAGAAATGGCCTTCATCCTGTCAAAGAAATCAAACATTATTTCTGACAAGGGCGCTTCGAAACGCATCACGACACGGTTCTTTCCAGCGTTTTCGACTGCCTTGAAATCTCCTCTCTTCTCGGAAGTTATAAAGCCGATCAAATTCCCCATATATTCCGAAGGAGTGATAATCGAGAGATCGACAAAGGGCTCCTCGACCTTCGAGAAATCTCCGGGCTCCGGGAAACTTGCAGGATTTGTTATCTCGATAATGTCTCCGTTCTGAGATGTTACTCTGTAGACAACGTTTGGAGCCGTTAGAATACAGGCTATTTCAAACTCTCTTTCAAGCCTCTCCCTTACGACATCCATATGAAGCAGACCGAGAAAACCCACCCTGAATCCAAAGCCCAACGCCGGAGAGTTTTCCGGCTCGAAAACCAGTGCGGCGTCGTTCAATTTGAACTTGTCGAGAGCCTTTCTCAGTTCTTCGTAGTACTCGGGCATCCCAGGAAACATTCCAGCGTAGACCATCGGCTTCGCCTCTTTGTAGCCCGGAAGAGCTTCATCGGTCGGATTATTTGCAGAGGTTATGGTGTCGCCGATCTTAGCGCTCGATACGTCTTTAATAACTGCAATGACGTAGCCTACCTCACCTGCATCAAGAGAATCTGTCTTTTCCATTTGAGGAAGAAAGTATCCCACTTCAACAACTTCAAAAGTTTCGCCGGAGGCCATCATCTGTATCTTGTCACCCTCTTTGACACTCCCATCAAAGATTCTCACGTGAACCACGACTCCTCTGTACTTGTCGTAGATCGCGTCGAAAATCAAGGCTTTGAGAGGTGCCTCCAATATGCCCGAAGGAGCCGAAACCTTGCGCACAACAGATTCCAGTATCTCTTTCACGCCCTGACCGGTCTTCGCACTTGCCTGAAGACAGTCTTCAGGTGTATAGCCGATCAAATCGACGATTTCCGCTAGAGTCTCTTCGATATTTGCATTCGGAATGTCGATCTTGTTAAGAACGGGGATAAGCTCCAGATCATTCTCTATAGCGAGATATGTGTTCCCCACCGTCTGAGCCTCGACCCCCTGAGAGGCATCCACCAGAAGTATCGCGCCCTCGCAAGCAGCAAGGCTTCTCGATACTTCATAATTGAAGTCGACGTGGCCGGGCGTATCTATAATATTGATTTCGTAAGTAAGACCGTCTTCTGCAAGATAATTCAGCTTCACGGACTTCGATTTGATCGTTATCCCTCTTTCTCGCTCGATATCCATCGAATCCATGAACTGATCCTGCTTGTGTCTCCTGTCCACGGTGTCTGTTATATCCAGTAGTCTATCCACGAGAGTCGTCTTCCCGTGGTCGATGTGTGCAATTATCGATATGTTCCTTATGCGATCACTGTTATACATTAGAACTCCCTCCTGCCGATCAAGGATGATTCTATCACAGCGCAGGTTAAGCAAGTTGAATTAAACAGAAAGGAATGAGAATATCTCCAGAAATAATGCTGGAGTATCCTCTCAACTTCGGAAAATCTAGTTTAGCCTATCATGAAAGCGAAATCATTCACCCCTACGTCAAAACTGGCCGGTGAGCTCTTTCAAAAACGTTGGGAGAGCAAACGCTGCCCCGTGAATCTCAGTATTGTAGTACCTCAACGGCGCTTCAAAGTCAAGCACTCTATCTTCGTCATAATCTTTCACTGGGTCGACCTCTTTCGAACCGATGGTATAGGTCCACATTCCGGAGGGGTAAGTAGTCATGAAACTAGTGTACATCTTCGAGACAGGGAAGACCGAGGAAATTCTGTTATAGGCAATAGCCACCCACCCCTTATCGTAGAAAGGATCCTCGGTTTCGGCACAGAAGATTCCATCTTTCTTCAGAGCCTTGTAACAATTTGAATAGAACTCTTTGGTGAAGAGATGACCCCCTTCACCGGCCGTCGGATCGGTAGAATCGACAATAATTACATCAAAGTAATCCTTGTTATTCCTGACAAAATCAGCACCGTTTTCATTTATTATCGATGCCTTTGGGTTATCTAATTCGACAGACATTTCTTTTAGGTGAAGTTTCGCTGCATCTATTACATACGGATCTACTTCACAGAGAATCGCTTCCTCAACCGAGGGGTGTTTGAGGACTTCCCTCAGACTTCCCCCGTCGCCTCCTCCGATTATCAAGACTCGCTTAGGGTCGGGGTGAGTAAATAGCGGCACGTGAACCAACATCTCGTGATACATAAACTCATCGGCTTCAGTGAACATCGTTATGCCATCCAGAACAAGAACCATGCCAAACTCGGGATGCTCGAAAATATCTATTCTCTGAAATGGACTCTGAAATGAATAGACGAGTCGCTTCATTTTCATGAAAAGTCCTGCGTTTCCTCCCGTGTAGTACTCCATGTACATAAGATGATTCAGAGTTCTCAGCTCTCTATCTTCCATTTCTTCACCTCCAAATTATCAACGCAATTATCTCATCACTCTCGAGCAGCAACGCTTCTTGTTCAATCCCACCCTTTGTCTTCAGTCATCGAATGCCATCAAGAGCCGAATATACGGGCAACGAGGCCAAATGATTCTATCACTTTGATTAAGGAGGAGTCAAACTTGTGTAATACCATTTTCAGAGGCTCATTTGACAACTGTGTTGATTTTCCACACTCTTCGTCATTCGGTCGCATCGTGATGGTAGAATTGGGAGTAAAGACTTTCCCTGACAGGAGGCCTTCGAATGTTCTTAAGGCAAGACATGGGTATTGATTTGGGAACTGCCAACACTCTGGTCTATGTAAGAGGCCAGGGCGTAGTGACTAATGAACCCTCAGTTGTTGCGATCGATGTAAATTCCGGGAAGATCCTTCAGGTTGGCCTGGAGGCAAAAAGAATGGTTGGAAAGACGCCGGCCAGTATCGTTGCTACTCGCCCGCTGAAAGACGGAGTAATTGCGGACTACGACATTGCGCTCGCCATGTTGAAGTATTTCATGGGTAGAGCGACTGGAAGACGCAGCTTTGTCAAGCCGAGAATAGTAATCGGAGTGCCTTCGGGAGCGACGGAAGTTGAAAGAAAGGCCATTGTCGATGCTGGAATGGAAGCAGGAGCAAAAAAGGTCTTTCTCATCGAAGAACCGATGGCAAGTTCAATCGGCGCCGGTCTGAATGTTGAAGAACCGACCGGCAATATGATAGTTGACATCGGCGGAGGAACAACCGAGATAGCAGTGATCTCTCTCGGAAGCATAGTTTTGAGTCAGTCAATAAGAGTCGGCGGAGATGAAATGGATGACTATATCGTCCAGTATATCAAGGAGAAGTACAGACTCATGATCGGTGAAAAGACGGCGGAGCGAATCAAAATTGAGATTGGAAATGTCGTCGAAACCGAGGAAGACGATAGTCATTACGCCGAGATTGTGGGACTTGACCTCAACTCGGGACTGCCAAGAAAGATATCTATCTCAGGCGCCGAGGTCCGCGAAGCAATTGTCGAACCTGTTGCTAGAATCGTGGAGGCGGTTAAGCTCACGGTGGAGAACACACCTCCCGAACTTATTTCGGATATTGTTCAAAGCGGCATTGTTATTGCCGGCGGAGGTTCTCTTCTCAACGGAATGCAGGAATTGATTCAGAGAGAAACCGGCATTACCGTTGTGATTGCCGACGATCCCTTAACCTGTGTGGCTAGAGGGGCAGGTCAGGTTCTGGAGAGAGTCTCAATACTTGAAAGACTTGAAAAAGGCAACTTGAGATAAGGAGAGACATCTCAGGTGAAGTTCGCTGAAGCGGCGGTAGTAATCCTAATGATTTTTCTTATCCTATTATCATTGCTGGAAGTAACGGGAATTAATAGAAAGGTTTCTGAAATACTCGATGGTGCTGCCTTGCCCTTGATAAACGTAAGGGTAGATGTTGAAAACTTCTTTAGAGCCGTCTTCCAAACGAGGAGCATCGATCGGGTCATCAGGGATCTGAATAGATATGCAGATTCCTTCGCTGACAGGTTCGAATTTCCTGTACCTATGAGAGTCGCATTCTTCAGTTTCGAGAGAAACAACATGGCCATCATGACAACTGACAGCAGAGCATCTCAGGGTGTTCCTGTTGCCTCGATTTTTTCGTCAACAATCTATGGCATAGTGAAGAGCTCGAGTGAAGGATATCTGATAGTCTCGCCCTTGACGTCTCCCGGTGCAAGGATTTCAGCCTCAGTTGACAGAGAGGGAAAGGTTGTCGAAGGGGTTGTCTATTCTAGCGCGGGCAGACTGTATTTCTCGACTTTCGATCCCTACTATCTGACTGAAGGCGATCCTGTGAGAATCGCCACAACGGTTCCGGGATATGGCTACTACAAGGCCATGAATCTTGATCTGATCGGTGAAATCGCTGGTCCCCACGGAAGCGATTATCTTGTGAAGTCTCCCAATGTCTTCGGCGACTACTTCGTATATCTGGAGTGGCAGGAATGATCTGGCTTTTGCTGATAATTCCGGCTCTTTACCTTGATCTTGGATTCGGAGATCTGATCCCTCTGTACCCGACTTATCTCACGTTGCTCGTTTTTCTTCCCACGAGGAATATCCCCTTTGCCCTATCTCTTGCTCTGCTCCTGTCATGGATAGTCGGGATGGCTCTTTCCGGTATCAGTATGGTTATTGCCCTGGCAGCTATCGTTACATTTTCCGCGATGGCTATCCACGGTCGCTACAGGACACCGAGTTTCGGTACTCTTACTTCGGCTTTGCTGGGTCTTGCAGGAGTCTTTTTCGCAGGCACGGGTTTTGGCGTTCTCATTCCTTTTTTCATAACATTTCTTGTCCTTAGGAGGTTGAGTGTTGAGGACTAAGAGGTTCGACCTTTTCTTCGTGCTTTTTCTTCTCACGATAGGCTTCTTCATATACAAACTCTACGACTACCAGATAGTCAATTCCGAGAAGTATGCAGAGCAGGTCGAGAGTATAAGCCGTCGCTCGATTTCCATACTGCCTCCAAGAGGGATGATTCTCGATAGAAACGGGATTCCTATTGCATGGGACGCGCCTTACTACGAAATAAAGAAGAAAGTGGTCTTTCTTCCTGAGGATTTGAAGAGAATGATTATTAACTCATTCGATGAGAGCGAGCAAGCGGAAATACTTCTTAAGCGGCTTGAGATCTTCGGCAGCGTAGAGACAAGCCTTCCCGCTGCAGTAGCAGAAAGGCTCGGCGACTACCCCGAACTGGAAATCTCTGAGAGAATCATAAGGTATTATCAGAACAACCCCGGAATAGCACATGTTGCAGGCTACATAAAATTTGACGGAGAGCCGGTTATGGGAATCGAGAAGCAATACAATGATCTTCTCAGAGGGACTCCCGGTGAGAAACTGATACGTGTCGATGCTCTGGGAACACAGATCAGTCTTGAGGGCGAAAGGCCTCCTGTGGCCGGGCAGGATCTGAACGTCACGATTGACTCCAAGCTCAGCAGATACATTTACGATCTAATAAACGAAACCGGGAAGAGCGGCGCCGCAGTTGTTATGAAGACCGACGGAGAGGTTCTCGCTCTCGTTTCGGTACCGAGTTTCGAGAACATGTTTTTCACGAGGGGAATTTCAACAAGGGATTGGGAGCGCCTAAATCTGGATCCTTCCAGACCGCTGGTCAATAGAGCGGTCAGTCCCTTTTCGCCAGGCTCCGTGATTAAGCCGTTCATTGCCATGGTAGCCCTGGCTGAAGGAGTAGACAGCACGAAGGAAATAGACTGCGGGGGCATCTTCCAGTATAAGGACAGCCAGGGTGTGGTTCAGGGAGTATACAGGGATTGGAACCTCTATGGACATGGAGAGACCAATCTCAGCAAGGCCATTACCGTTTCTTGCAACATCTATTTCTACCAGCTTGGATTGGAACTAGGAATCGATACTCTCGACAGATACGCTGAAATCTGGCAGGTCTTTGAGCCTACCGGCATTGATTTGCCTGAAGAATCGGTCGGACTAATGCCTTCGCGCGACTGGAAACGTGAGAACCTTGAAGAGAGCTGGTTTCCTGGAGACACGATCCAGATATCGATAGGACAGGGATATCTCAGCATAACTCCTCTGCAACTGGCTAAAATGACCGGGGAGATTGCGATGAGAGGCAGAGAAATCATTCCTTTTGTCGGTTCAAAGCAAGAGAGCGAAAAAGTGCGAATCAAGCTGGGAGACAGCGAATGGGATCTAGTCATCAACGCAATGGGAGATGTAGTAAGCAAGGGAGGAAGTTCGGCCGATGCAGGAACCGCTTATTCCTCTTTCAGAGATTTCGCAGAGACGGCCGCTGGAAAGACCGGAACAGCCGAGCAAGGAGGTTCAAAGCCGACTCATTCATGGTTCACAGGATTCATGCCGCTTTACGAACCAGAGATCGTTGTTACGGTATTTATTCATGAGGGGGGCTACGGGTCGGGATTGGCCACTCAGATATCGAGAAAGATCATGGATTATTATATAGAAGAATATACCCGGTAGAAAATCATTCTACCGGGCTCACAAAATTTAATTCATCTCCAAATCTGAAAGAGATTCTTCTCTCTTCGAAGAAGCCGGTGACTCTTTCAACTTCATCTTTCCTAACGGCGATTACACAGAGAACTCTGTCGGAATAATCGACCCTCTGCAAAGAGAAGTCCTTATTCTCCCGAAAGAGTCTGCTGAAGTCGTTCCACTGGGTGTATGCCATCTCTGCGATCAACTCAATGCCCGGGCGAAAAGTTACTGGTTTTGCAGCCTTGAGAGACTCTAGAGCAGTCCCGCCATAAGCGTCTATCAGACCTCTTATTCCCAGCTTAACTCCACCGAAGTATCTAGTCACGACTACTACTACATTCGTAAGTTCTAGACTATCGATGGCTCCCAGAATCGGTTGCCCGGCAGATCCATGAGGCTCTCCCGCATCCGAGTAATTGGCGACTTCCCTTCCTGGAAGCGAAATGCGGTAGGCCCAGCAGGAGTGGCTGGCACTTGCATGCTCCTGAGAGACGTTCTTGATAAAAGACTTCGCCTCTTCCTCACTTTCACATCTCCGGCTGCTGCCAATGAACCTTGATCTCTTGACGTTGATCTCAAAGTATCCTGTTTCGAGAATAGACTTGCTGCAACCCATTATTCTCCTCTTGACAGCTTGTCAATGAAGTCCATCGAGGGACCAAGAATGTAGTTGGCATCTGCCAGAGTCTTTTCGTATACTTCCAGCCTCTTCATAAACTCATAGAAATCTGGATCCTTGTTGTACGCATCTGCATAGACCGCAAGAGCCTTTGCATCTCCGGTTCCGATTATTATGTCAGCTTCCTTCTGAGCGGTAGCTATCATTATCTGGGCTTCTTTATCAGCCTCGGCCCTGAGTTTCTGTGCTTCCCTGTTTCCCTCGGCTCTAATGAGAGAAGCCTCCTGAATTCTTTCGGACTTCATTCTTTCGAAGACTGCGTTTCTATTCTCATCCGGTAGATCGGCTCTCTTCACGCGAACGGAGATAATCTCGATGCCGAAATCTTTCATATCGTTGGCGGCAAGTGTCGTGATCTCATCGAGAACATCAGTTCTCTTGCCCGAAATGATATCGTCGTAATCGAGCTTTCCGAAAGTATTTCTAACGTGCGAATACACTACGTCATCTATTCTAGTAAGCGCGATCTGCTCTGACTTCATTGTCTCTATGAACTTCCTCGGATCCACTATCCTCCATAGCGCGAAAGTGTCGGTAAGGATTGTCTTCTTGTCTTTTGAGTATATTCTTTCGGCATCGACATCGTAAATCTGGATTCGCTTATCGAATTTTCTTACGTTATCGATAAAAGGAGTCTTTGTGTACAGACCGGCTTCTGTGACCGATTTCTGAATCTCTCCAAATCGCAAGACTACGGCCTGCTCAGTCTCATCAATTATGAAGAAGAAACTGGGCAGAAGAATCGCGGCGATTACCACAAGGATAGCTATTGGAATAATAAACTTGTACTTCATCACCTCACGCTCCCTTCAAGCTCAAGGAGTTTAAGCAGACTGCTCTGGTCGAGTACGACCGTTTTGCTTGTTTCTCCCAGCAATTTTCCCAGGGTCTCGAGATACATTCTCGTTCGAGTAACGTCCGGCGCCTTTTCGTACTCCTCAAGAATTGAAAGAAATCTCTCGGCTTCACCCTCGGCATTGAGAACCCTCTCCTGGGCATAGCCTTCAGCGTCTCTAGTCATCTGAGCCGCTTCACCCTCGGCCTTTGGAATCAGATCGTTCCTGTATTTTTCGGCCTCATAGATGAGCTTTTCCTTGTCCTGCTTGGCACTGTTCACATCGTCAAAGGCAGTGATGACCTGCTTTGGAGGGGCAACTTCCTGCAGGAAGACATTCTTAACGATAATACCAGTGTTAAGCCTTTCAAGCTCCGCTTGAACCCTCTCTGCAGTCTTTGTGGAGATTGTGTCCCTCTCCGTTGTGAGGATCGAGTCGACAGTGCTTGAAGCCACTTCCTCTCTGAGCACCGACTCAGTCGTGAATTTCACTATGTCGGCATCATCCACGATGTTGAAAGCAAGTTTCACTGGATCTCCAACATAGTACTGGATAACCAACTCCACCGATACTATGTTTCCGTCTCCGGTTAGCATCAGAGCCTCATTGGCCAAAGTCTGGTAAGTACCTGTTCTGATCGTCATGAAACCGATTTCCTGCTTCCTGAGATTTGAAGTATCAACTATAACGGCATTCTCAATGGGAAAGGGCAGATGATACCCAAGTCCCGGACCAACGGTCTTTGTATACTTTCCAAATCGCTTGATTAGCCCAACCTGGTCGGGTCCAACCAGAAAGAAACCGCTCAAGAAATAGACCACCACTATTGCTGCGACTATTAGCAACACAAAAAGTCCGGACCATAGAAAACTCTTTCTTGGGCCTCCACTGCTGGGGATATTATCTTCAGGCTCTTCAATTCTTACATCAACCATTATTCAACCTCCTTCCAGATTTCTATCTCGGTTCTTAGTTCTACGCCAGTAGCATCCTTAACTCTTTTCCTCACTATTTCTACCAGAGTCACGACGTCGCTCTGACTGGCGCTTTGCTTATTCACAATGAAACCGGCATGTTTTGCCGATACTTCAGCCCCTCCGACCCTCAAAGATTTCAGGCCGAGCCCTTCAATGGTTGACCCGACATAGAAATCCGGCCTCGGTCTCATGAAGACGCTGCCGGCACTCGGTTCCTCGAGCGGCTGTTTCTCTAACCTCTTGCCCAGGATCTCCGTCATCTTTCTTCCGATTTCGGACTTTTCTCCCCTTTCAAGGGAGAACTCCGCGCCAACCACTATTCCATCTCCGAATCTGAAGATGCTGTTCCTGTAGGAGAACCCTGCGGATTTGCCATCGATCTCGATCAATCTGCTCTTATCATCAAGATAGAGGATCTTCGTCACCCGCTCTGCGATCTCCCCGCCGAAAGCGCCGGCGTTCATCAAGACCGCTCCTCCAATGGAACCGGGCAGACCAGTCAGGAACTCCATACCCGCGAGTCCTTTCGACAAACAATGCCACAGTAGAGAGTTGACACTGGCTCCGGCCTCAACGAAAACTCTCTCGCCGGACGACTTAATCAGATTCAGATTTCTTGTCGATACTACTACACCTTCGTAGCGATCGGGACAGACGACATTCGAGCCTCCGCCGATTATCCTGTACGGGATTCCCTCCGATCTGACAAAACCAATTATCTCTGAAAATGCTTCGCCGGAGTAAGGCGAGACGAAAACTCTTGCAGGACCACCGATCCTGATCGTTGTGTGCCATTTTAAAGGCTCATTAAGCCTCACGTCCGCCCCTCGCGTGTACAGTGAGCCGAAGTAGTCAATTAACTCTCTTTTTGCCATTGATAAAGCCTTTCAGCAATCTCCTTGCCATTGTGTAGACTCAATAAGTAATTCTTCAATTCAAGTCTCTTCGAAAGAATCGAGTGGATACCCTCCAGAACGAAGGCTTTCGTAGACTTGTCAGTCAACTTATCCCCATACACTCTTGCAAGCGCTTTCACCGCAACCGAAGAATTCGTGCTGCTGAGGGCCATTATTAACTGATCCCGCAGTTCGGAATCACTGTTCTCATCTAGAAGCAAGACCAGAACGTCAACGACATTCTCTCCCTCACCCAAGCGCGCAAGCGCTTCGTAGATGACTATTTGCGATCTCTCGTCGCTGTAATCTCTCAACATTTCGTAAAGATGCGGCACGGCCCTTCTGTCTCCAATCTCACCCGCGAGATCTGCAAGATACAGTCTCGAGACGGGATCGATTTCCTTCATTCTCATTTTGTCTAGCAAGAGAGGAACGACAGCCTCACCCATCTGTAGCAACGCTTCAAAACAGATCTGCGCTGTCTCGCTATCCTCGCTTACCATAAGTTCCAGAAGCACCGGGACTGCCTCTGTTCCCTTTTCGTCTATGATTCTGTTTATCAACTCTTCTCTATTCATGCTTCACCTCTACTTCTACTCTGGAATCTGACCGCTCATTTCCTCAATTTCCTTTTCCCTTGAGCAGCCGTGAAGCTCTTCAATCCTGGAGATTGTCTCCGGGCCTACCTGCTCCTTCCTTACAACAAAATGCCTGTCCGCAATCAGCGCAATTTGAGGAAGATGAGTTATTACGATAGTCTGAATCTCGCTCGAGATCTCCCTGAGTTTCTCCGCAACTACTGTTCCCAGCCTCTGGCCAACTCCGGAATCAACTTCATCGAATACTATTGTCTCAAGATCCAGCTGGTCCTTCAAAGCCGACTCCAGAGCCAGCAAGAATCTTGAAAGCTCACCGCCCGAGGCAACTTTTCCTATCTCCATGTATTCCATTCCCGGATTAGTCTTTACCATCATGGTGACCCGGGAGGTTCCATAACTCCTGGGCATCTCCTCTGGCTGGAGGTGGAATCTCAGCTCCGCACCCTTCATCCTGAGACCCTCAAGATGCAATTTGATTTGATCTTCTATCTCCCCCGCCCTTGCGGCTCTCTTTTGATCAAGGACCTGTCCGGTTTTCCTCATTCTGACCAAGAGGGCCTCTTCAAGTCTCTTAAGTTTCTCTTTCCTCTCCTCGAGCTCTTGAAGTGTGCCGAGCTCCCTCTTGAATGCTCCAAGCCTCGAGAGAATATTTTCGGCAGAATCTCCGTACTTTCTCTTGAGACCTTGAATCAGCGTCATCCTGTTTTCGATAGCGGTGAATTCCTCGTCATCGATTTCGAGTGAGTCTCTCTCCTCTTCGACCATTGAGTAAAGAGAGTCCAGTTCCTCAAGGGCAATCTGCAGATTCTCATGCCATCCCTTGTATCCGAAATCCTCTATCCTTTCAATGATAGTCACTGCATCATTGAGAGAGTTATATATGGAGAGCTCGCCGTCCTTCAGGATCTCTCGAAGTTCCTGAAAGGTTTCAATGAGAGTCTGGGCGTTTCTGTATCTGGTATACTTCATTTCAAGGGCCTGGTCTTCCCCTGGCTGAAGCTCTGCCTGCTCAATCTCACTTATCTGAAAACTCAGGAAATCCTTTTCTCTTTCGATCTGAGCCGGGTCGACGCTAAATGAATCAAACTCCCGTCTCACCTTCATAAACTCACCATATAGTTCTCTATACTGGTTTAGGCTTTCCTCTCCCCTGAGGGCATGATCGAGAATCTCGTGGTGTTTCGATTCATCAAGCAAGCTCACGCTGCTGTGCTGAGAATGTATCTCCACTCTGTCGCGAAAGGCAGTCTGAACTATCTGCCTAGGCACCATCCTTCCATTGATTCTATAAATAGTCCTCTGCCCGGTAAAACTAACGGTAACGAGTAGCTGATCTCCGTCGATTTCTATCCCCATCTCCTCAAGTCTTGACGACAAAGAATTATCGACTTCGAAGTTTCCCTCAATGCTTCCAGCGTTTTCGTTGTCCCACTGTGGAGGAAAGCCAAGAACTGCCCAAAGAGCCTTCAGAAAAATTGTTTTGCCTGCTCCAGATTCACCGGTTATAGCATTCATACCGCTGGAGAACTCAACATAGAACTCCTTGAAAGTGAGAAAATCATTTCCTGCCAGCGACAGCAGCATATTTTCCTCCATTTTCGCAACAGATCGGCGTCTTTATACTAATCTATCTATCAGTCTATTATACTATTGATCAATTGCACCTTCAGTAACTCTGATTTACGTGCGGCACACCGGGTAAGAGATTCGCGAGCGCCTTGACAGTCACGGTTGCACTCCGTATAATGTTCACTGTGACGCATTAATTGGAGGTTATTAATCATGAAAAGAACATACCAACCATCGAAAGTCAAGAGAAACAGAACACACGGCTTCCTTGTCAGATCCAGAACAGTCGGAGGCAGAAAAGTGCTTGCGAGTAGACGAAGAAAGGGAAGAAAGAGACTTTCTGTGTGAATCTGAAAGACCAGTCCCTGAGTAAAAATGAAAGGCTAAGAAGGAAGGCAGACTTCGACAGAGTCTTCAAAAAGGGAAAATCTATTGTTGACCCTTTTTTTGTTGTATTGTATGTTAAGAATGGTCTGCCTTTTTCTCGTATAGGCGTATCGATAAGACGGAAATTCGGAAAGGCGAATTTGAGAAATCGACTCAGAAGACTGGTTAAAGAGGTCTTTAGAACTAATAAATCAGCGTTTCCCAATGGGTGTGATATACTTTTTATTGCAAGAAAGGATCTATCCGACCTGTTTAAGAAGAGAAAAGTTGGATTCATTGATATGGTGCCTGTTGTCATGCGAATTGCTGAGAAAATTGGAGAAACGTCCGATGAAAAAGATACTGCTGTTTCTGATAGATTTCTACAGAAGAAAGATCTCACCTAGAACCCGCCCTAGATGCAGGTTTTATCCCACTTGTTCAGCATACACATACGAGGCTATAGAAAGATTTGGAGCCCTAAAGGGGCTCATTCTCGGAACATGGAGAATACTAAGATGCAATCCCTTCAATCCAGGAGGCTTCGACGAAGTACCAGATCACTTCACGCTATTGAGGAGGCACGAAAAATGAGAAGAGCGATAATTCTGACTCTAATCTTCATAACTTTATTCACGCTCTCTGTATCGGGCAAAGAGCTTCTTACTCAGGAAGGTACCAGCACGCTCATAGTTTCGGGCAAGACGCTTAAGGTAACACTTGATACTGCTAACGGGCTGATTCTAGGAGTTACGAGTTATGCCGATAACAAGTCTGTCGAGTTTTACGTCTATAATGAGACTTTAGGGAAAGACGGTTTCAACATTTTCGATGTTGAAGGCAACGAGCTTCTGCCTACTTCGTTTTCGTACAGGAAGGATGTCGATGGAAATGTTATCGTGACCTTCAACTATGAGCAAGGCAGCAAATCCTATATCATTCTCAACAGCCCTTATTATGATTTCAAAGTCGAGCTTGATTTCAATCAGAAGATAGAGGTCGCTCTGCCATTCATCTCGTACGAGAATCAAACGCTTGGACCGGATTCCTCATATTACTTAACCTATGATAAATTCAGCGGTCAGAAGACACTCTTTGCCATAACGTCTATGCAGGGAAGCTTTAAGTTCCAGAGGTATGTGGCGGAGAGCGGCAGAGGTCTTCTCGAATCATTTGCCGGTCCTATGAGGTTGATACATATAAAACAGGCTCTTCCTCAACAATATGATGCAATAGTCAAGGATCTTCAGGACTTTGGGGGAGTGACCTTCTTCTCCTGGATTTATCACGGGATAGTATACTTCCTTTTCTGGCTCTATCAGTGGTCTGGAAATTTCGGTTGGGCGTTGATTCTCTTCACTATTGTGACGAGATTCATTCTCTATCCTCTCTATCATATCCAGACCAAATCTATGCTTATGATGAGAATGCTCCAGCCGGAAGTGGATAGAATCAAGAAGAAGTACAAGGATCCCAAAAAGCAGCAGGAAGCAATGATGGCTCTCTATAAGGAAAAGGGTTATAATCCTGCTTCGGGATGTCTTCCAATCCTTCTTCAGTTGCCCGTTCTTATCCTTCTGTACAATGCAATAAGGTATTTCAGTGAAGTGATGGCATATACGCCGGGATTTCTCATATGGAAGGATCTATCCGTTGGAAACTTCGTGCAGAACATACCGTTTATTATTATCACGGTGGTCGTAGGAATATTCAGTTCGTTACTCACGGCTCAGGATGCCAGATCGGCAAGATCAGGAGTCATTATGCAGGTCATATTCCCGATACTGTTTGCCACATTCCCCTCTGGACTGTTGCTTTACTGGACCACCCAGAGTGTACTTCAGCTCTTAATAAGCTGGGTAGTCTACAAACGCCATGGGATAAAGGGGCTGACATTGAGGCAGATGCTCGGTTTATCGGAGAAACCTGCGAAGTAGATGGAGATATGCTCAGGAGGTGTTAGTCGAAATGAAGCCAGTTGAATACAGGGCCGAGACAGTCGAGGAAGCAATCAGATCAGCTCAGGCGGATCTTGGCGCCTATGATGATGAAATTGAAGTTTCTGTCAAAGAGAAGGGCTCAAAAGGCTTTCTTGGAATCTTCGGATCGAAAGAATCAGTTATTGAAGTAACCCTGCTTGATAAACATTGGGAGAGAAAGCTTCACGATTTCCTGAAGGGAATCCTAAAAAACTTCGACGAAGAGACCTTCTCCGAGATCAAGCTTGTTGGAAGAACTTATAGAGTGAGAATCGAAGGCGAGGAGGTCGCAAGACTTATCGGAAAACATGGAAAGACAGTGGCCGCGCTGCAGCATATACTTAACATCTATGCAAACAGAATGGCTCCGACGAAAGTCAATGTCACCGTGGACATAGGTGATTACAGACTTGAAAGAAAGAGGCTGGTTGAAGAAATAGCCCACAGGACGGCGAAGTCCGCTTTATCTAAGAAGAGCAAGATAGTCATGGAACCTATGTTTGCCTTCGAGCGCAGGCTGGTTCACGAGGTAGTCTCTCAGTATGAGGATCTGAAGAGCTATTCCGTTGGTTTCGAGCCTTACAGAAAAGTCGTGGTCGAATATAGCGAAAGAAAGTTCTCTTACGACAGAAGATCGGATTCAAAGAGGAGGCGCTATGACAGTGTCAGACAGAATTCTGATAGGCAGAGCGCTTGAAGTCAATCCACAGCTCTTCGACAATGAGAATGTGAAGAGCGTTTCAAAGCGCGTATTGATAGGAAAGGCACAAGGTGCCTCGAACTTCGTGATGAGGCTGTTCACTGTCGGAGAGGGTGGATACAGCCCTCACCACAGTCATCCATGGGAACACGAGGTCTTCATTGTAGCTGGTGAAGCGGGAGTCGTAACTGACCAGGGCGAAGTGGAAGCCCCGGCCGGGAGTTACGTTTTTATTCCATCTGGAGTGAAGCATCAGTTCAAGAACAGGGGAAAGGGAAATCTTGAATTTATCTGCGTGATTCCATCTTCGGCAGATGAGGAATAGAATATATACAGTTGATAAGTAGAATTTGATGCGAAGGAGGAACCGACATGCCGTTTTACAGATATAAGTGCGAAGACTGTGAAGAAGAAACCGAAGCCTTCCAGAAAATGTCCGATGAACCCCTTACGGTCTGCCCAGCATGCGGGGGCCATCTGAAGAAACTGCTGAACAGCGTGGGAGTTGTTTTTAAGGGTGGAGGCTACTACAGCACAGATTCAAAGAAATCTTCGACAGCAGATAGCAGCAAGAAGCCTTCAACTTCTACCAGCAAATCAGAATAACTAGAAGACATCTAAGCTAAGGTAAGGAACTGCGTTTGTTGAAAGAGGGGAGAACAATCCCCTCTTTGCCTTTTCATAGGCGACCATGGCAATCATGGCAGCGTTGTCCGTGCAAAGATCGACGGGAGGAAAGTATACCCTTACGCCCGTCTCTTCAGATAGATTCTCTGCCCTATCTCGCAAAAGAGAGTTAGACGCGACCCCACCTGCAAAGGCAATCTCATTAAGACCTGAGTTGCCGGCAGCATCAAAGGCCTTAGTAACAAGTGAATCGACTATCGCTTCCTGGGCCGATGCTGCGACATCGTTTACAGAAGCAGAGGGATTTTTCCTCAAGAAATAGAGAACGGAAGTCTTGAGACCGCTGAATGAGAAGTCAAAATTTCCCTTTTCTTGAAGCGGCCTGGGAAAGTGATACAACACCTCTCCCTTCATTGCGGCCTTCTGTATCGCCGGACCTCCCGGATACCCCAGTTCCAGCAGCCTCGCAATCTTGTCAAACGCCTCGCCAGCCGCGTCATCTCTGGTCTTGCCTATCAACTCGATTTTGTCCCAATCCCTCAAGACAAGTATTTCAGTGTGTCCGCCCGATACTAGAAGCACCATGAAAGGAGGCCTCAGAAACGGATACTTCAGAAAGTTCGCATAAACATGTCCAAAGAGATGGTTTATACCTATGAAGGGTTTGTTCGTCGAGAGAGCCATCGCCTTCGCGAAAGAAAGACCTACAAGCAACGACCCGACAAGTCCGGGCCCCATTGTGGAAGCGAATACATCGATATCATCTAGCGTCATATGGGCTTCTTCAAGAGAACTCTCAACTATTTTGTCGATGATCTCGAGATGATTTCTCGCCGCGATTTCCGGAACCACTCCCCCGAATCTTCTGTGGATATCTATTTGAGAGGAGACTACAGAAGAGAGAAGGTGGCCATCTTCAATGATGGCCACCGCTGTTTCATCGCAAGAACTCTCGAGAGCCAGAACTTTCATCAGGCAGATTCTCTCGAAATTATCTCCGGAGAAGAGTTATGTACTATGACATCTTCGTTGATGACGACCTTCTCCACATTGTTCATGGTAGGAATGTCATACATTATATCAAGCATTACCTGCTCCATCACGCTCTTAAGAGCTCTCGCGCCAGTTCCTCTCTTCATAGCTCTTTCAGCGATCGCAGTTAATGCCCCTTCGGAGAATTCAAGCTCGACGCCATCGAGTCCGAGCAACTTCTGGTACTGCTTCAGAATGGCATTTCTCGGCTCACTCATTATTCTCTTCAGATCCTCTACGTCGAGATCGTTCAGCGCCGCCAGTACCGGAAATCTCCCCACGAATTCTGGAATCAGTCCGTACTGAATGAGGTCATCAGGCACAACCTGTTGAAGGACCTCACCAAGTCTTAGCTGGTTCTTTCCTTTGACCTTCGCGCCAAATCCCATGGAAGAATCAAGAACTCTCTGTTTTATTATGCTGTCCAGTCCGCCAAAAGCTCCGCCAACAATGAATAGAATGTTGCTGGTATCCACTTTGATGAACTCCTGATAAGGGTGCTTCCTTCCGCCTTGAGGAGGAACATTCGCGACAGTGCCCTCAACAATCTTCAGCAGCGCCTGCTGTACTCCCTCTCCGGAAACGTCTCTCGTAATAGAGGGGTTGGGCGATTTTCTTGCTATCTTGTCGATCTCATCGATATAGATTATCCCAAGCTGGGCCTTCTCGACATCGTAGTTTGATGACTGAAGAAGCCTTAGAACGATATTCTCGACATCCTCACCAACATACCCCGCTTCTGTGAGCGGTGTCGCATCTGCAATAGCAAACGGTACATCGAGAATGCGAGCAAGGATTCTGGCAATAAGCGTCTTTCCTGAACCTGTAGGTCCAACCAGCATAATATTTGATTTCTCAATCTCAACGTCGTCCACGTCGTTGAAGACCCTCTTGTAATGGTTATAGACCGAGACAGAGATAGTCCTCTTCGCGTTTTCCTGACCGATCACATAGCGGTCAAGCTCCTTCTTAATATCGGCAGGAGTAGGGAGCTTCTTTCCAGGCTCTTTCTTTGCTTTCTGATCCTGCTGAATAATGTCGTAGAAAAGGTCTACACATTCATTGCAAATGTATCCTTCCGTTCCAGATATTAGCTTTTTAACCTGAGCGGCCGGTCTTCCACAAAATGAACAGTGTCTTTCAAAAGGCAAAACTTTCCCTCCCATTAATTGCTGTTTTTATTATACACTGGAATAAGATAGCTCGCACGCGGAGGTAATGGATGAACGCTCTTATTATAGACGGATACACCGATGAGCCGGCGGCCTTTGGGGTACCACCGTACATCTCGCCTAGAATACGTGCAATTGCCGGTGCCTTTCTGCTAAAAGGCTGTGAAATCGACTACCTTACGATAGACACAGTCAGGAGTAAGGACCTTTGGCAAGAAGGAAACAACTACGACTACCTGATAATCTACGGAGGAGTGACTACTTCAGGGAGATACATTGGTGGAACGCCTATCACCAGCTCTGAAATCTCAAAGCTGCTCCAATCAAATCACGAGACTTTAAGGATCGTTAGCGGCCCGGTCGTATCTGTCGGTTACACCCTTAGAGGAGGAACGACCGCTTTCTATCCAGACTTTCGAGGAGCCGATCGGCTTCTGAGAGATGAGTTTGAGGTTGCGGCTTTTCTCGGAATCGCATCGAACGAATCGAGATACTCTCTTCTTAACAGACTATATGTGGAAGGCGCTGAAATTGTTGCCTTACATCCTTCCTATCCGGAAGTGATAGTTGAAATCGACATATCCTCAGGTTGTGAGAGAAGCGACGGTTATTGCTCATTCTGCACTGAATCAATTCTTTACAGTTCTTTCGAATGGAGAAGCATCGAAGGAATCGTTCAGGAGTTCGAGAAACTCAGAAGCAAGGGCGTAAAGGCTATTAGGTTCGGAAGAAGCGCAAATGTTGTTGCTTACGGATACGACAGGAGCAGAGACAGACTCGATCCGGCACTCTCCGAAGAGCTTTTCAAGTCAGCTAGTACCATACTTGAGCCCGATGTGCTTCATATAGACAACGGGAATCCAATTTTCATTGCCGGCCACCCCAGTGAATCGAGAGCAGTTATCGAATCAATTGCAAAATACGGTACTGCAGGAGACACGATTTCCTTCGGTGTAGAGAGCTTCGACAAAGAAGCCCGAAGAAGAAACAACCTTGGTGGCGGAGTCGAAGATATAATTTTCGCGATAGAGCTGGTCAATGAAATCGGTAAGAACAGAGTGGATGGGATACCCAAGTTACTACCTGGAATAAACCTGCTCTATGGTCTTCCTGGACAAAGCTGTGACAGCTTCCAGACAGATTATGAACATCTTGCAAGTATTCAGCAAGAGGAACTCCTTCTGAGGAGAATAAACATAAGGCAGGTCATGATCTTTCCCAACGCGAGAATATCGAAAATGGCAAGGCCGAAGGTAAATCACAGGCTGTTCGAAAAGCACAAGCAGCGAATAAGAGAGGAAATTGATGCAGAAATGCTAAAAAAAGTCTTCCCGGTAGGAGCGATTGTCCGGGGGGTAATTCCTGAGTTCAGCGAAGGTCTGATTCACTTCGGCAGACCCCTAGGCACTTATCCGATTCTTGTCGGCACACCGGTCGCATTTGAAAAGAAGACTGACTTCGCAGTTATTGATCACGGTATGAGATCGTTAACAGGTATACCGGTGGGAACAGAGCTCAACGAACTGGGGGAGAGAGAGTTGAAATTTCTCCCAGGAATCGGAAGAGACCGGGCGAGGACTCTGGTCATCAAGAGACCGAAGGCGGTTGGGGAGCTTTTACCGATTGTCGGCCCTGAGGTATTGAAGACGTTATCTTTGATCAAGACAAGACTAGGAGGAAAATGGCTGTGAAACAGAGAGTCGTTGTAGTTACAACGGGAGGCACAATTGCAATGGTAACCGATCCCGTTACAGGAGCTTCCGTTCCAGCTCAGGGTATGAGCAAACATGTCGCTGACGTAGACGGATTGGAAGAGGTTGCCTGCGCCGAGCACCACGAGTTCTCCAACATCCCCAGTCCGTACATCAACCCCGAGACGATGTGGAAACTCTCGAAAACGGTACAAAGGCTTCTAGATAGAGAAGACGTGTGTGGCGCAGTGATTACGCACGGGACGGACACGCTTGAAGAAACGGCCTATTTCCTTGACCTTACTGTCAGAAGCGAGAAGCCGATAGTCTGCACCGCTGCAATGAGAAATATCGACGAGATGGGAACAGACGGTCCCAGAAATGTTCTCTCTTCTGTAAGAGTTGCCGTCAACCCTCTTGCAGTCGGAATGGGAACTATGGTCTGTTTGAATGATGAGATTCATGCAGCTAGAGAGGTCACCAAGACCTACACAAGCAACGTTGCAACTTTTGACTCCCCTGGCCACGGACCCCTGGGAATTGTCGATGAAGACTCGGTGATTTTCTTCAGAAAACCATTGCTTAGAGCGGTATTCAATGTTGACAATATCGAATCGAAAGTAGCTCTTGTCAAGACCTTCACAGGCGATGACGGCTCAATCCTTAGAAGCCTGCCCCAGCTGGGCTTCAAAGGAGTAGTTCTTGAAACATTCGGAAGGGGCAATGTACCGGTGGAAGTGTATCACGTAGTAAAATACCTAATAGAGGAGAAAAGGGTTCCTGTTATTATTACTTCAAGGTGCTTTAAAGGCCGTGTTCTTGGAGTTTATGGATATGTTGGAGGAGGAAAGAGTCTGGCCGACTTAGGCGCAATTTTTGCACAGGAGTTGTCCTCGATCAAGGCTAGAATCAAGTTGATGGTCATAATGGGGATCACAAATGATATGGCGGAGATTGAAAGGCTCTTCAAACTCCCTTTGAAGGGGGCATAATGTGAGTCGAGAGCTTCTGAAGAAACCCCGCTTTCAAGCGGCGCTGTTTACGCTGTTCTACCTGGCAATCTGTTTCGCTGTGTTCTCCGTTTCACTAAGGACTGCGGTGATTCTATTTGCAACGTTCACCGTGGTTATGGTACTTGAACCGTGGGCGAGATTCGCGCAGCGATATTTGAAACTCAAGCGTTCGATCTCTCTCGGCATTGGATTGGCCGTGATTTTTACAGGTTTAGTACTCCTTATCGTCTTTCTTACGACTCCTGTGGCGAAGGAAGCCTCGAAATTCTACAATATTGTCAGGGATTTCTTCCCTTCAGTTCAGGAGGCTGAGATTACCTCTTTCGAAGTGAATGCGAACATCGACAGGTTTCTTTCCGATGAGAATCTGCTCGAAAAGCTTTCCGCCGAAGAGATCGAATCTCTCGATCTGGTTTCTAAAGATTTGAAAGACTACTACTCGGACTTGTTGAAACCGATGCCTTCAAATGCAGAAAACCTGGAAAAGGACCTCTCCTTGCTTGAGGAAAGCCTGAAAGAGAGAAGCGACTATCTTGTGATTATAAGCAGCAGTAACCGGAGACAGCCTCTTTACGATGAGATAGAAGGGATTGTCTCGAAATATCTTAATCGCGAAGCGACGGAACTGCTTTCAGCTAATGTCATGGAAAACGCGATGCTGGTTCAGTCGCAAGAACTGTGGAAGGACGTTGTTGAATACTTCATGCCGAAGAACATCGATCAGGTAAGGCGGAGGGCAACTTACGAAAGCGTAAGATATTTCCTCATTCAAGTGCAGAACAGTCTTATGAAATTCCTTCCGGGAATACTTGAAAAAGTGCCCAGTTTCGTAACCAGTACGGGGCTGGTCCTATTCTTTACAATAGTGGGCGCAATCTATCTAAGCTACTACTTCCTCTCGGTCAAGGAGTTCACTCCAAAGTTCTACCCGAAAAGAATCCGCGGCTCGGCTTTAAGTTTTCTATCCGACACTTACAAGAATCTCGAAAGGTATGTGATCTCGGTAGTCGTGATTGCCCTGATTGTCGGCGTGGTGGTCGGCATAGTAGTCCGGTCAATGGGTCTGAAGTACAGTCTGCTGATGGGCCTTTGGGCCGCCTTTACAAATCTAATACCCATCGTGGGGGTCCCGCTTGAATTCATTCCGCTCTTCCTGCTGGCCGTATCGACACAAAATCTCGTTCTCGTTCTTGTGCTTCTGCTAGTCCTCGTGATTGTTCATGCGGCGGCCTTCATCCTTTTTCTGGTATTCATGAAAGGCTACAATAGAATCAACCCAGTAATAATCATCTTGATGATCGTTGTTGCAGGACAGCTGCTGGGGCTTTTCGGAGCGATTGTGGCAGTGCCGTTTGCCATTATCCTGAAAATGATGTGGATCCACTTCTTCTCACCGATGCTCGAAGAAGAAGATTGATACTGTGGCTTTTCGCGGAAAGGGAGAATCCGTGCCGACGATTTGCCGAAGACTCCTTTAGTTCAAAGAGTCTCCTACAATAAGAGACAGGCATCTCCAAAGGAGAAGAATCTATATCTGCTTGAAATGGCTTCTCTATAAGCCGATAGAATTAATTCTCTTCCGGCAAATGCCGAAACCAACATCAGAAGAGTCGATTTTGGAAGGTGAAAGTTTGTGACAAGAGAATCTACAATCTTGAAATCATAAGGGGGATAGATAAATATACTCGTCTGGCCGCTATCACTTACAACTGAGCCGTGGCGGGCAGCTATGCTTTCCAGAGTCCTTACGGTCGTAGTGCCAACGGCAATAATCCTTCCCTTATCGGCCTTGGTCTTGTTGATTGTTTCCGCAGCTTCAGGAGACACAGTGTAGTATTCTCCATGCATTTTGTGTTCTTCTATCATCTCCGACTTTACAGGTCTGAAAGTTCCGATACCGACATGAAGCGTGATGAATTCGACGGCAACTCCATTACCGGCGAGTCTTTCAAGCAGGCTCTCGGTAAAGTGCAGACCGGCGGTGGGGGCTGCCACGGACCCTTCCGGCCGCGAGTAGACCGTCTGGTAAGACTCCGGATTCTCCGGGTAAGTCTGAATATACGGGGGAATCGCAAGCAAGCCCGATTTCTTGATCTCTTCATCGCTTGCCCCGTGAAAATCAAGGATCCTGCCAGAATCTTCGCAGTGCTCAATAACTCTGCATGAAATTTCGCCGAACAGAAGCTCGTTTCCAGGCTTAATCTTTGATCCGGGTCTGACTATCGCCTTCCAGAGGCCCCGGCCAAGTCTTTCTATCAGCACGGCCTCTACTTTTGCTCCAGTCTCCTTGATCCCAAGCAGTCTTGCAGGAATGACGCGACTGTTGTTTAGCACAACGACATCGCCGGGATTGAGAAATTCGACGATTTCGGCGAATATCCTGTGTTCCAGGACGCCACTCTTTCTGTCAACAACCAGCAACCGAGAACTGTCTCTCGGAACGGCGGGCTCCTGGGCGATTAGTTCTTCAGGAAGATAGTAATCAAACTCTGAGACTTTCATCTATTTCCTCCGGCCTTATTATCGTTATGTCGGCAACCCCGTGATCGAGAAATCTGTCGTAGCTTATCACAATGGAATTGTCTTCTCTGGCCAGGAAGATTATTCTATCATCGGCTGGCGAGTAAGTCTCCACTTGCGGCAAGGAAAGCAGCCTGTTCAAATTCTCTTGCTGGAAACCGCCAAGAGTGAATCTTATATTTGCATCAAAGATTATCCTGTATGGAAATAAAGCAATCCTGCACGAAGACATCCTGAGAAAGAGATCGTCAATTCTGTTCAAATCCGCGTGATCGCTCATAGAAAAAACGATGTTGCTGCCGTCAACAACAACGGCTCTTGAACGACGTGAGAAAAGCACACTCTTGACGTAAGGGTGTGTGAACTTCAGATTGCCGAGTTCTCCTCTTGCCGACTTCGAAAGAGAAGAGACCGCGTTTCGCAGAGTCTCCAGCTCCGAGATATTTGTATGCAGAACTCTAGTTATCCTTTCCGCAAGACCGGATTTCTCAGCGATCTCCGGCTTCTCGTAAAGGAGTGCCGCTTCGAGCATTATATTGTCTTGGATTCCGTACTCACCAATCGATCTTGCAGTTGAAAGCCACTTTCTGTAATCGGCTAGCGACTTGATCTTCTTTCTGACCCTCCCACTAACAGGTGGATTGTTCCTCGGATCTATCAAGAAGAGCAATTGCGCAATATCGGCAACAGGTGCCGCAGATAACGAGGATACGTACTGCACTCGCTCTTCCGGTTCTCTGTCTCGCTCTCTCAATATGTCGATTGAGAACTCGATTTCTTCATAAGACAGGCTTCTGAGACCGGGAATTGTCTTAACGACCTTCTCGATTATCGAGCTGCTCACGGGATTCTTTCGGAGTCCGCTGGAAAGCCTTCCAAGGCTTTCCTTTCTCTTTCCGTAATAACTATAGAAGCCCTCGGAAGAGGCGGCTTCTTCCAAATGTTTTCGTATGTCATCAATCATCACGATTCTCCTATCTGTGCTAACGTTTGCCACAAGTAAGTCTTTGACACGCTTTCCTCTCTATGATATAATGAGTTTTGTGCAAATTACAACATGAAGAGGTGAAGCCCCGATGAAAAAAGAAATGCACCCCGAGATGAAGCTGATTACTGTAAAGTGTACCTGTGGCGCAGAACACAAGTTTTATTCTACAAAGGACACCATTAAGGTTGACCTTTGCTCCAGCTGCCACCCCTACTTCCGTGGAGACGCATCTTCAATGATTCTCGACACTGAGGGAAGAGTTCAGAAGTTCAGAAACAAATACGGAGACAATTACTGAGTTAGCGCTTTGCGCTCCCTCAAGTATATAGTCAATTGGAGGTTAGTCATGTGAGTGTGAAAGTGGGTACCGTTGTTGAGGGTAATGTGACTTCTGTCAAGAAATTCGGAGCGTACGTAAATCTTGAAAGCGGTGAGGAAGGGTTCATTCATATTTCCAAAGTGGCGCGAGAGTACGTGAAGAACATTGAAGACTATCTCAAAGTTGGTCAGAAAGTGGAGGCAAAGGTTCTTGGAACGACAAAAGACGGAAAATGGGAGCTGTCGATCAAGGATCTGAAGAGCAAAGGCTCTGATGAAGGACCGTCAAGTCAAGACTTCGAAAAGAAATTGGCCAAGTTCATGAGAGATAGCGGCGAAAAAATCTCCGCCTTTAAGAGAAGACTCGACAAGAAAAGAGGTATCCGTAAAAGACCATAAAAATTGGAAGTACCGTGAAATAGAATTGAGGGAGCTTAGCTCCCTTTTTTCGTGAAATGGCGAAAAAGGTAGCAAGAACGAGTGAAAACATCATAGGAAAGCACAGTAGCGCATGAAAGGGTATAATTGGACATAGATGCCAAAATAGGAGGTTATACTGATGTACTTCCTCGAAAGAGTAATGGCGGTTCCTAGATTGCCCGAAAAGCTGAGCAGACTCGAAGAACTGTCAAAGAACCTATGGTGGAGCTGGAACTACCATGCTCAACAGATGTTCAAATACATAGATCCCGAGATGTGGTATCAGGAAAAGCGGAGCCCCGTGAGGCTTCTCCGAAGGGTACGCCAAACTAGATTGTATGAACTGGCCGAAGACAAAGAGTTCATCAAGATGTATGAGAACACCGTAGAAGAGTTCGACAAATACATGGGTGGAAATAACACATGGATGGAGAGAGAACACCCGGACAGAAAGGAACAATGCATAGCCTATTTCTGCGCGGAATATGGATTCCATGAATCATTTCCAATCTATTCTGGAGGCCTCGGCATTCTTGCCGGAGACCACCTGAAAACGGCCAGCGACATGGGCCTTAATTTCGTTGCAGTAGGACTTCTATACAGGAACGGATACTTCGAACAGAGAATCGACGAATCGGGATGGCAGCAGAACATTTATCACTCATATGAGTTTGAAGATTTTCCCGTAGTTCCTGCACTCGACAAAGCCGGAGACGAGGTTTTCATTAATATAGACTTTCCGGGGAGAAAGGTATGGGCGAAGATCTGGAAGGCCAGAATTGGCAGGACATCTCTTTATCTTTTGGATACGGACATTCCTCAAAATGAACTTGAAGACAGGAAGATTACCGGCACGCTCTATGGCGGCGATCGTGAAACCAGGATACAACAGGAGATTCTTCTCGGCATCGGCGGAGTAAGAGCTCTCAGAATGCTGGGCTACTCTCCAAATGTATGGCATATGAATGAAGGCCACGCGGCCTTCTTGTCCCTCGAGAGAATTCGAGAACTGGTCCAGAGAAACTCGATTGAGTTTTCGACCGCGTCGATGATTGTAAAATCCGGCAACGTCTTCACGACACATACGCCGGTGCCGGCCGGTAATGACACGTTCACACTTGACATGATTGACAAGTACTTCCGTGATTTCTGGAGTAAGATGCGCGCCGATAGGGATGAATTTTTGAACCTCGGCATCGAAAAACCCCAGGGCGGCGGGCAGCACTTCAGCATGACGGTCCTTGCGCTCAGGCTTTCTGCTCTTGCTAATGGAGTTAGCAAGCTTCATGGAAGAGTCAGCAGGAATCTCTGGAATCACATCTACCCGGATCTTCCCGCAGTAGAGGTTCCGATAACTCACGTGACTAACGGAGTTCACATCTGGACTTGGCTGAATCCAAACCTGGTCGAGTTGCTGGACAAATACCTTCCCGTGGACTGGCATGAGAGAGTTTATGATCCAGAGATCTGGGAAGGAGTCGATAAGATTCCGGAAAGCGAGATCTGGGAGCTGCACATGTCACTTAAATCCAGAGCAAGAGGCTTTCTGCAGGGAAGGTTGAAGAGACAGAGGATGAGGCTGGGTGAAACCATAGAAGACCTGCTGGAAGTCGAAGAAGCCTTACCCGAAAATGTTCTCACTATTGGATTTGCAAGGAGATTTGCTACGTATAAGCGTGCAACGCTGATCTTCAAAGACATTAACAGACTTAAATCGATAATCGCAAACTCCGAACGACCCGTTCAATTCGTTTTCGCAGGAAAGGCCCATCCAGCGGACGATCCTGGAAAAGAGCTGATAAGGAAGTTGTATGAAATCTCCAGAACACCGGAATTCAAAAGCCGTGTGATTATTGTAGAGAATTACGACATGAATATCGCTCGCCACTTGGTGAGCGGTGTGGATATCTGGCTCAATACGCCGAGAAGACCCCACGAAGCAAGCGGAACCAGCGGCGAAAAAGCCGGAATGAATGGAGTTCTGAACTTCAGCGTCCTCGATGGCTGGTGGGTGGAAGGTTTCAACGGTGAAAACGGCTGGGCTATCGGCGATAACAGAGACTACAGAGACCACGAGCTTCAGGATAGGATAGACTCTGTGTCGATTTACAGCGCACTTGAGAAGGAGATAATTCCTCTTTACTACTCGAGGGATGAAGAAGGAGTGGCGAGGGACTGGGCGAAGAAGATGAAGAGCTCCATCAAGGAAATCGGTAGCAAGTTCAATACTCACAGAATGATTGCAGAGTATGCAACAGATCTCTATTTCCCGGCTGCCGACCTTTCCGTAGAGGCCGAGAGAGAGGGTTACAAACTTGCTAAGAGCGTTGCCGTCTGGAAGGACAAGTTCAGTGCCAGCTGGAATGCCATAAGAATAAAGCCAAATGTGCAGGCCGAGTCTTCTGCCAAATCGATAAAGGTCGGGCAGGAGATCGCGCTCTCGGCAAACATCTACCTTGGAACTCTAGATCCATCTGAGGTTCAAGCTGAGATTTTTGTGGCAAAGATGAACGACGAAGGCGAGATGGACAGCTTCAGTCTCTATCCAATGAAGCTAATGAAAGAAGACGTCCACGGCGAATACGTATACGGAGGCAAGTTTATCGTTGCTGAAGAGGGTAATCTGGCGTATACTGTCAGAGTAATCCCGAATCCTCAAAAACTGCCTGACAGATACTTCATACCCGTTGCAAAATGGATCGTATAAAAAAGCCCGCCTTCATGGCGGGTTTTTTTCTAGTTATTGGCTGAGAAATCGGAGAGAGTCCTTTCGAAATCTCCAGGAGAAATGTCGCCCCAGAGAAGCGATTTGTAAAGACCGGGAACGGTAATAATCGCCTTGAGTTCCTCTTCCAGAAAAACTCTCTTTCTCGGGTTGTAATCGCCGTCGATAATGATCTCCGTAGATTCCGAACCAGATGTGATCATTCCGATCACGGCGTTGTATACTTCAGCAATCTCTACTTCTCTCAATCCAAGCTTATGCAGCTGTTCGTAGATCTCATGGCTCTCATTTCCCTCTGCTATCATCCTCAGAACCACATTTATGTAATCAGGAAAAGTCATTGTTTATTCAGGCACCTCCTAACAGATCTCTCAGGAGAAGAGCGTTGTGAACGGCTCTTCCCATGTAGCAATTATTAAAAAAAACAAAGACAGGCAGATCACGTTTATGAAATTCTAGCACATCGATGGCAAAACTTCTCAAGTCATCTTCCGAGTAATCATAGTTGTATCTTTCACTTCCGTTACTGTTGAACCAGTCGGGATTTCTTCCGTGAAATCTGAAGTAAGCACCCATTTGGCCCGCTCTGGGAATATATGGAAACAACCCGCCGATAGTCGGTTCATCAACTGTTACAGGTATTCCACCTGCCTCCTCGACCGCTTCAAAGGCAGCTTCATTTGCCCAGCTATCGTGTCTGAATTCGAAGGCCAGGATATTACTGCCCGGGTCGAAAGATCCGGCGATTTCTTCAATATACTCCCTGCTTCTCTCATTGAACTTGAACGACCATGGGAATTGGAAGAGTATTGGCCCCAGGCTGCCCTCTTCTCTCATGGGCTGAAGAGCCCGATAGAATTCACTGGATACTTTTCTCAACTCTCCTGAACTGCCCTTCCATAGATCATGCGTTGCCTGTCCAGGTGCTTTAACTGCAAATGTCATCTCTCCGGGTATCTTCCTCAAGATGCCTGTTATAGTCTTTATAGATGGCATTCGATAATATGTGAAATTCAGTTCGACGGAGTTGAATCTCCATACTGAATGGTAATATCTGAGCATCTGGGATGAGTCGATCCCTGAAGGGTATGCCGTCCCCACCCAATCGGGAAATGAATAGCCGCTCGTCCCAATATAGACCACTATAACTCCTCAATAATGAATACTGGATCGTTGTTGTTCAATATTGCAGCATTTGCTTCATCCACATCAACATGGAATTCCAGAGCGTAACTTGAGTGCACCCTAACCAGAACGTCGTCGAAGATCACCCTCCGCGTTCCAGCGCCCTCGGCATAAACCATCACTATCTCCTTGTCCTCCACACCATAAACCCTGGCGTCCTCGGGTGTCATATGAATATGCCGCTTGGCAAGCATCACTCCGGAATTGAGAACGACAGTTCCTTTAGGACCGACAATCGTTAGCCCGGGAGTATCCGCGTGGTCACCTGAATCCTTTATGGGCGGCCTTATTCCCAGGGAAAAAGCGTCGGTTCTCGATACTTCTATCTGAGTGGCCTTTCTCGCAGGACCAAGTACCCTCACTCCCGTGATTGCTCCCTTTGGACCGACAAGAATCACCTTTTCATCACAGGCATACTGCCCGGGTTGACCGAGATCCTTTATAGGAGTTAGCTCATGACCCTTGCCGAAGAGCCTTTCGATATCTTCCGCACTCAAATGAAGATGGCGATTTGAAACGCCTGCCTTGATTGCCGGTTGCTTCAGCTTCACAAAATACACCTCCAGTTATCTTCACTTCTTGAATTTTTTCGGACCAACAAGTCCCTTTCTCACTTTCATAGCTACGTTTTCCGGAGTAGCAAGAACAAGCGTTATTGGACCTTTGGCGACGTTTATCCAGCCAAGGCCACAAATGTGAAGCTCCTGGCCGGTTCTCAGCCTGAATTTCTCGCTTTTCCACTTATACTCACCCCTTGCGGAACTGGAAAAAGGAGGTTTCAAAAGTCCTCCAAACCATCTATCCCATTCCTCGACCCCGGTATTCGAGTTAGTCTCATGGACTGAAACACTTTCTGGAACAAAGGTATGCATTATTCCTACGGGATCGGTCTCACTTTTCGCATCTATTCGTACAAATCCACTCAGAAAAACAGTTCGGGTTTCGTGAAATTGAAAGGTCGAGCTGACAAGCTTCTTGCGGGGAAGAAATCTGCTCTGGTCTTCAACACTCAGAAGGTCGGTCACCCTGTCTTCAGTGAAGATTCCAGGCGTATCGTAAATGCTAACTGAAGAGTTGTACAGCGTCCTCGATGTCACCTCTACCGTGGTTCCAGGAAATCGACTGACAGTAATCTCTTCGGAATGAGTCAAGCCGTTCAGAAGTGAGGACTTCCCAACGTTAGTAACTCCTACCGAAACGTACTCAGCAGCACTGGATTTTAGATAGGCAAAAAGCGAGTTAAGTCCATACTGTCCCAAAACCGAGACAAGCCTTACTCTGCTAACCGGTGCCTTGAGAATGCCCGAGGCCCAGTCTCTCATTTCATCCACCTTAACCTCTCTGGGAAGTAAATCGATCTTGTTCAGAATGTAGTGAACAGAGTGATCTTTCAGGAGGTCTGCGATGTCCTTCCTGAAAGTTCCGTCAAAGTCAGAAATATCGATTACATAGATTACATCATGAGCGAGACGGAGATAATCCTTCATATTGTCGAGTGAATGAGCAACCATATTACCCTCTGGCAGCGAACTATAATGTTTCATAAGGAAACATCTTCGACACAGGATTTCCTTTCCTGAAAGGAGTCGTGATTCCATCACCGACTCGGATATGTATCCCAGACCGGCCGGGTCCTCATGCTGCAGCTCAACACCGCACCCATTACATTTCATTTGTCCAGCGCCTCCACTTCGGGATGCTTCCTCATTTTGCTCAAGAAAAGACCCTCCACTCTCCTGACCAGCTTAGTCCAGAAGAACTCCTTTTCAGAGATCGGTTCCACTTTAACAGTGTATGCTCCGAGAAGGTTTCCCATGATAATATCCGTAAAGAGCTGGTCGCCAACAACTACTGTCTTGTACGGAGGTATTCCGTAGTCCTTCAGAACCCGTTTCGATTTGAATGTCAACGGTTTCCTTGCGCGCCCAATAACCTTAATTGTATCGAGCTCCTCATCTATTTTGCCGAGCCTGTCGGCCTTCCCGTTAGAAATCAGAAGTACTTTCAAACCAAGTCGCTCGACTCTGTTCAGAAGCAACCGCTTCTCTTTTGAGACGGCGCTTGCCCCCCAGCTCTCGAGAGTATTGTCGAAGTCGAATATCACAAGCCTGTGCCCGGAATCTTTCAGAGAATCGAAATCTATATCCATAACACTGTCGGCAAAGAGATGGGGGGTGGTTAGCCTTCCCAATCTAAATACCCAGCCAACTGTGAAGAAGAATACAAGATATGCCGCAATGGTGATCTTCCCCAACAACCTCTTGTACCACTTCTGACTTATATCTACTAGCGGAGCCACAAGAATAGAATACATACCCATTCTATTTCCAGCAATAATGTCCGTGAAAAAGAGATCTCCAATTATTACCGTCTTCTCGGGTCTCGATTTCATATCGCTCAGAACCTTCCGCAGTTCCTTCGTGCCCGGCTTTCTCATCGAGTGGTATACCTTCAACTCGTCCCCAAAGAGATCTTTGAGATTCTTAACTCTCGATTGGGGTCCATTGGTTACAACACCAACCTTCATACCGGCAGAGATCAGGTTATCGATTACGGGTTTGTTCCGCATATCGAAAGGCTCTCTCCAGACTGCAATGGTGTTGTCGTAATCAAAGAGAATTGTATTGTAGCCGAGCTTCTGGAGCCTTTCATAATCGACTTCTCTGACATTCTCAGCCTTGTCGTTTGGTACTGCGCTATCAAGTATGTCCAGGATTCGCACGAATCTCCACCACTTCCAGATCGATACGGTACTTAATGCTCTTCAGAAAACTCTTCACTTCATCCAGCAGATCTGCGGGAACGATAATCTTCAGAAGGCCCTCATCTGTAACATGCCTGATGTTCATAAGATTATCTTCGGCTTCGGCTATGTAGCAAAGCACATGAATATCTTCGGGCCTTATTTTAACAAAGAGATCGTACTCCACCACTTCATTCATATAAAAACCTCACAGCAGCTCGGCCGCCAGACTAGCAAGTTCTGAACGCTCACCCTTAGTTAGGGTTATATGGCCCGCCAATGATTTGTTTGTCAATCTCGAAGCAGCATATGTGAGTCCATTGCTGTATGCATCGAGATAGGAATTGTCAATTTGATAGGGGTCTCCTATGACAACTATCTTAGTGTTTTCCCCCACTCTGGTAATTATCGTCTTGATCTCATGGGGCGAGAGGTTCTGAGCCTCGTCGATTATGAAATACTGGTTTGGTATTGACCTTCCCCTTATGTAGCTGAGAACTTCCACCTGCAGCTGCTCGCCCTTCTTCAGGAATGTTTCCAGATCCGTATGACGGTTGTTGAACAACATATAGAGGTTGTCGTATATTGGGGTCATCCAGGGATCTATCTTCTCTTCCATGGAGCCTGGAAGATAGCCAATATCCTGTCCCATTGGGATGATCGGCCTGGCAACCATAAGTCTTTCATATTTTCTCTCGTCAACAACCTTTCTCAATCCGCAGGCAAGAGAGATCAGCGTCTTGCCAGTTCCAGCCATACCGGGTATGAAGACTACCCTCACGTCGTCGTCAAGCAACAGCTCCATCGCCATCATCTGTTCCTTGTTCCGGGGCATTATCCCCCAACTGCTAGTTTCCATAGTAATTCTTAGCGGAACAATCCTCTTACCGTCGGGAGAGACTCTTCCAAAGATGTCTCCGCCAAAGTCCACAAATTCGTTTGCCCCAACAGATTCGTGAAGTTCATCTGATGATAGTTCGTCCCGGTCAATGAACTTATCCCTGAAAGACGGATTGTCTACAATATTTATTCCCGACAGTTTGTCGTCGATTTCCACTTTGTCGTAAAGGTAATCATCGGCCTTAAGACCCATTATATCGGCCTTCACTCGCATGTTTATGTCTTTGCTGACCAGAATGACTGGCAGTTTGTCCATGTTACTGAGCTCCATCATATACAGCAAAATTGCGTTGTCTTTGTAATTGTTTTCGGCAAACGGCGGTAGCTTGCTCTTGAATTCATCAAATACCGCAATTCGTAACGTACCCCCAGACTCCAGTCTTACGCCTTCAGTCAGCCTGCCTTTCGATCTAAGCGAATCAAGAAATCTATTTACTTTCCTGGCATTCTGGCCAACGGATCCGGAGTTCTTCTTCAGTTTATCTATTTCCTCAAGAACGGGAAAAGGGATAATTATGTTGTTGTCTTCAAAATTCTCGAAACAATAGGGATCATGAACCAGAACGTTGGTATCGAGAATAAAGTTCTTTATCAAACCTAACCCCTCCACTTCTTCTCGTATTTGATCATCTCGGAAATACCTCCAAGCCGTCTCGCGAGTGCCAGGAAAACCTTTGCAGTCACTCTGGCATCGTCCATCGCCCTGTGAGTGGGTACATCTCTAATCTTCAGCCTGCCGGCAACGCTCTTAAGACTGTACGACCCTTCTGAAAAAACCTCATGTGCTATTTCTATGGTATCGATGTAATTGTTGGTCAGCGGAAGCACTCCAGTTTCCTTTGATGCAATATCGAAGAAGGTCATGTCGTTCACGATATTATGACCAACTATAGTCGCACTACCAACGTAGTCGCGGAATCTCGGAAAAACCTCGGCCATCGTCGGTTCTTGAGAGACATCTTCATTCTTCAGTCCATGTATCCCGGTAATCTGCGCCGGAATCAGAACTAGCGGGTTAACCAGGGATTGGAATGAAAGATTGTGCAAGATCTTATTCCCGTATATTGGAATAGCCGCTATTTCTAGAATTCTGTCTCCTCCTAGGGGACTCGATCCAGTGGTCTCTGTGTCAATGACTAAGTAGATCTTCTTCATTTCAAACCCTCCGTAAAAATTCTACCATGAGAAGGCCTTGCACTCCTGACTTCTTCTTTACTATACAATTGAGTGAGGTGATAGATTTGAAAGAGCTTGGAGTAAAGGTCAGTCACTGCCTCGGAAGCGATCGCGCCAAAAGGAGACTGGCGAAAAAAATCGAAGAACTGCAGAAGGAGTTCAAAGGGAAGTTCACTCTTGACTCTCTCTGGGAAGACGACTCCCTGAAATTTCAATTGAAAGCGGCAGGTATAAAGATGCGTGGTCTCTTGAAAGTCTCCGACGCTAGCGTATCACTTGTCGGAACGCTGCCGTTCGCATTGACCCCCTTCAGGGGGAAGATCGAGTCTACACTGAAGGCAGAGCTTGAGAAGATCCTTGTAGAAGGTGATTGAGAGGTGCCTGTAGATCTTCACAATCACAGTTCCTTTTCACCAGACAGTCGTACACCAATGGAGGAGATTGTTGAGGAAGCTTGCATTAAGGGTCTGAAGGTGGTCGGGATCTCAGATCACGATGATCTGGACACTTCCCTTTCGTTCAATTATAGACTTAGAGATCTCAAAGGCTATTTGAGGAATCTCTCCCGGCTGAAGGACAACTCAACAGCAAAGATCCTCTCAGGACTTGAGGTGGGTCTGCAGTCGTGTGCCAGGATACCTCCAGAAGGAGATTTCGACTATTTCATATACTCCGTGCACGGAATACCGGGAGCAAAAAACCTAGATGTAGAAAATGTTTGGACGCTGTATCTAGAAGAGGCAATTGAGGCGATTTACGATGTTAAGGGACCCGGCTTCTTCGGCCACATCGATTTCCTTCGAAGATACATTCCTGAACACAGACCTCTGGACAACGAAACTCTTCTGAACGAGCTGTTGAAGAGGCTGATAAGGACCAGCATCGGGATTGAGATTAACACTTCCGGCTGGCGTTATCCATATAGAGAGCCAAGTCCCCAGAGATGGATAATTGAGAGATACCTCTCACATGGAGGCAGACTGATCACTATCGGTTCAGATTCTCATCGAAGAGAAGATGTCGGCAGCCACATTGGAGATGCCATATTGCTGCTGAGAGAAATCGGGATCAGAGAGATCTTCTACTGTGAAAAAATGAATTATGTGCCATTTCAGATTGACGACTGCTAATTGCCTCTCTTGTTCTTGCCAAGCAAATCCTTCAGCTTGAACAGGTTTCCCAGGCCAAAGGCTCTGGCCATTAGAAAGTACACCCCTATTCCAGATACGAGTGTGACAAGAGTGGAAATGTTTCCGGTACCGAAGAAGATTCTACCCAGGAGCATCAAAGCAGACATGACCAGAGATGCAAGAATCACTTTGACTATTTCAAAAAGGTTCTCTTTTTCGTATCCCGTCCATCTCAGAAGTGCAGCAGAGACTGTGACGGTCCCCACTATCCCTGCCGCGCTTGTAGCCAGCGCTACGCCCAGAGGCCCTATTGTGAAGCCGAGGACGATGTCAAGAACAACATTTACGCTCACCATAATCGCAGAGATTATTGTGGGTGTTTTGGGACTCTTTCTGGCGTAATAGGCTCTCGATAGAACACCATAGGATCCATAGAAAGGCAGTCCCAGAGTGTAACCGTAAAGCAGCGATGTGGTCATTGCAGTATCGCCAGGCGTAAATGAGCCCCTTTCGAAGAGAAGACGGACTATGCCTTCACCCAAAACGAGCAGCCCAAGAGTAGAAGGAATTATCAGGAAGGCAAGCACTGTAAGAGAATCCCACAGAGATTTTCTGAACCTATCCTTCGAATCTGCGGAAGTCAGCTTTGAAAGCTTCGGAAGAGCCACAGTTGCCACGGCAATGGCAAACACACCAAGAGGAAGCTGATAGAGCCGCTGAGCGTAACCAAGGCTGGAGACGGCCCCTCTTCCCAGTTCGGTTGAGACGCGTATATCAACAAAGGAATTGATCTCGTTTATTGCCGGAGATATAGCCGAGAACAGAAAGAGAAGAAGGAATTCCTTCACATCGCTCTTGTTATATCCCGGCTTGAAGACAAAGCCTTTCGATCGGGCTGCCAGTACTACAACAAGAAGCTGTATCGCTCCTCCAGCCAGAAAGCCAATAGTGGGTCCAAGGATCGGAGGAGAAAACCTGGCTGAAAGCAGAATACCCGCAATCGTCGAAAGGTTGATGAACATGGGAGTTATCGCCGCGATGAAGAAGGCATCGAGACTATTCAGGACTCCGCAGTAGACAGCCCATAGAGAAACAAGGATAATAAAGGGGAAGGAGATTCTGATGAGTCTTGATGTCAGCTCAAGAGCAGCCTCATCGAAGCCGCCGGCGAAGACTGAGGCAACCCCTTCGGAGAAAACCATCCCCCCCGCCGAAATCGATCCGGAAACGATTAAAACGAATACCAGCACTGTTGAGGCAAATATAAAAGCCCTCTTAGCGGAGTTCTTAAGCTTTTCGTTGAAGAGAGGAACAAAGGCCATCGTCATAGCTCCATCGGCAAAGATCTTCCTTAGAAAGAAGGGGATCATGATTGCAACAAGATAGGCATCATACTGAGCTGACGTACCGAAGTAGTTTGCAAATAGAGAGTCTCTGGCGAGACCCGTTATCCTTGATAACATGGTTGCTATAGCAAAGAGAGCCGTGCTTCTTGCTGTGCTTGCCGTCATAGAGACCTCCACAAAAGATTATAATACACGGAGGATGCGAGAGAAAGTCGATCCTTGTCGAGATCTCTTGAAATAAGCAGAAAAGAGAACTATGATATACTGAAATGGCGCTTACGAATGTTATAGGGGGGAAGGCCTGAAAGCTGATGAAAATGAAAAAGGTCGCTCTGATTTTTGGGACCAGACCCGAGGCGGTGAAGATGGCTCCCGTATACCTCGCCCTCAGGAATTCACCTCTTAAGCCTGTCGTTATTGCTACTGCGCAGCACAGAGAGATGCTTGATCAGGTTCTCTCTCTTTTCGGCATAGAACCGGATTTCGATCTGAACATCATGCGCCAGAGACAGTCTCTGGCGAATCTCACTTCCAGGCTGATCGACAAGCTTGATGAGATCTACTCGGAGAATGATTTCCGTACGACTCTCGTCCAGGGCGACACGACATCGACATTCGCCGGCGCGCTGGTTTCTTTCTACCACAAAGTTCCGGTGGGTCACGTCGAGGCCGGACTCAGGACCGAAAATGTTTATGATCCATTCCCCGAAGAAATCAATCGGAGGCTGAATGGAGTGATCTCTACCTTTCACTACCCTCCCACTGAAACTGCAAAGAGGAACTTGATGAATGAGGGCATTCGGGAGGACCATTTGCTTGTGACAGGCAACACCGTGATCGATGCATTGCTTTGGGTGACCGATAACAAGTCCAAACTAACTTCCGGCTACAGGGAGGCCCTAGGTGTAGAGGGAGATGAGTACATTCTCGTAACGATGCACAGAAGGGAGAATTGGGGCGAGCCGATGCGAGAGGTCATGAAGGCCATTAAGGATGTTCTTATCGAATTCCCGAATTTGAAAGTCGTCTTCCCGGTTCATCTCAACCCCGCCGTTAGAGAGATTGTATTTCCGGAGCTGGAGAAACACGAGAGAATCGTTTTGACCGACCCTCTAGACTATCTACCATTCGTATCGCTCATGGAGAAATCAAAGCTGATACTTACCGATTCTGGCGGAATACAGGAAGAGGCCCCCGCACTTGGAAAGCCTACCCTCGTTCTTAGGCGCACGACTGAAAGACCTGAAGCAATCCAGGCAGGAACTGCAAGACTTGTAGGAACCGAAAGAAAAGCAGTATTCGGCGAGACGGTCAGACTTCTAAGCGATCCGCAGGAATACTCCCGGATGGCGAGAGCAACAAATCCCTTTGGGGACGGCAAGGCCTCACAGAGAATCGTCAAGCATCTCTGCGATAGTCTCTAGATCCTATTGTCTAAGGCAAGTCTCCGCCTTCTCTCATCTTTAGCTCCCAGAAATACTCATACAGCTCTGAGAGTGAGGAGAACGCGATCCTCAGATGCTCCACAAGCGCCGAAGAAAGCAGTACTTCATCGGCCTCACGATTGGCGGCTATATAGAAATCTCTGTACTGGAACCACTCCAGCAACTCTGTCGGAACATCGTCTCTCTTTCTTCTTCTCTTATACTTCTCTCCGAACACTGAAAAGTCGCTCTCCCTAAGGATTCTGGTTTTGTCAACAAACCTTTTGGGATTCGTCTGGATCTCTTCGTGAAGCTTGGCCATCGTCTCGCGCGAAGGTAGGTAAAAACCCATTCCGTATCTGTACCAGTCGGGAAAGAGCTCAAAAAAGAAGCCCGGGGAGTCCTTCCAATCTGGAACGGGAACCCTGAAGGTGAACCACATATTGGTTCTGTATGGAGTCTTCCCCTTGTTCCGCCTCGCGTCCCTGTTGATTCTGCTTATCGTCTTTCCAACTTGAGGGCTGATCTCGATGAATGGATCTAGATCCTCCATAAAAGGCCCGATGCTTTTTACGAGGCTCCTGAATGGTTCAAGCAAGACTCGACGATACCGATCCCTGTTCCTTTCCATCCATGAGCGGTTGTTATTAATTCCCAAATCAATCAAAAACGAAAGCGTCTCGCTGGAAAACCCAGAAAACTTTTCTTCAGTCATTCTTCCCCCAGTATGCTGAAAGGTACGTAACTGCCTTTCTCGCAATAGAATACCTCTTCCACTCCAATTCCCCTTAACAATGAAACGGCTTGATCGCTGTATTTACCGACCTGCAATGCTCTGTGAGAGTCAGATCCTATTGTCAATAGATTGCCACCCAGTTCGAGATACCTTTCTATTACCCACGACTGGGGCGATGGATCTCCAAGTCCATACATCCAGCCTGAAGTGTTCACTTCTAGTCCAACATGATTCGAAGCCAACTTCATGAGAAGACGATCAATCAGGGGTCCGGGTTTCGGCGGCCTTCCATGCGGAATGTGTCTCCTCAAAAAATCCAGGTGTCCAAAGAAGCCCGGCCTATCTATGAGATCGACGGCTAGAATAGCTTCTTTAAGGTAGATCTCCCACGGGTCTTCGAGACTCTTCAGATCAGGCTTACCAGGGACAGTGTGAACTGAGTAGATGTAGTAATCCATCTCCTCCCCGGGCCAGAGAATTCCTTCAGACTGCAGCCCGAGTTCAAGACCCGCAAGGATTTTGATTGGAAATTCTCCTTCGAAACGTCTTATTTCCTTCAGATAGCCGATGATCTGTTCAGCTTGGAGACAGACTTCCTGACAGACATAGGGATCGAAATGATCAGAAATACCTATGACCCGTAGTCCTGCTTCTACTGCTGACCGTATTACCTGCTCCACAGAATTCCTTCCGTCTGAAAAAGTTGTGTGATTGTGTATATCAATCATTTAGAATCTCCGCAATTTATACTTGTACATTAATCTGATAACAATTGTACCGCCGCTCGTTTCTCTCTATCAGTAATATGTAAGTATATACTTGTAGTAGATAAATTTGCATGACCTAATAATTCTTGTACAGTTTTTATACTTGCACCTTTTTGTAAGAGTTGTGTTGCAAAACTATGCCTGAATAAATGAGGATGAATTCTTTTGTCTGGATATACTACTTTTACTTGTGTATTTAGCACTTTGGGAATTACGTTTCTTGCCATTGGCTCCCCACGAGTTCCAACGAAGACGTGATCTTCGAACTCATCAACAGGAAAGTCCTTTCTTATTGAGAGATAATCTCTCAAGATGGAAAGAACCTGGTCATTCATCGGGACCTCCCTGTCACGGTTTCCCTTTCCACTCATAACCCTGACTGCGGGAGAGCTTCCCAGACGCAGATCGCCAAGTCTGAGCTTACATACTTCACTGACCCTCAGCCCGCAGAAGTACATCGTTGCTACAATGGCTCTATTCCTCTTACCGAGATTCGTTTCCCTGAAAGAGGAGAGAATCTCCATGACTTCATCATGGCTAATATAGTCTGGGATCCTGCGCCGCGTCTTGGGATTCTTTATAAGTTCAGTAGGAACCTTGCCCACTATTCCGCTAATGTATAGGAACGTGTAAAAGGATCTGATTGTAGAAAGATTTCTCGCTACAGTTGTTGCCGAAGGCCTCTTTTTGGAATACTTCCCCTGCGAATACTCTTTCACGAACAGCTCGATGTCTCTTCTCTTCACTTCGGTGTAGTCGACATCGTGATTGCTGAGGAAGCATTCGAAATGGCGGAGATCGGAAAGATATGCGCCAATAGTATTGGAAGACATATTCCTGACAAACTCCATGTTCTCCTTGAACCTCTCAATGGATTCGTTGAAATTCATAATCAACCCCCAGATTATTGTAAATATGAGTCATAATAGTCATTATGACTCATATTTCGTATTATAACACAGCCTGCTTCACAGTATTGACTCTGAATGCCTCATCTAATAAGAGTTACGAAGCCCGACCTCGGAAATTGCCCGGTATTGCATTTTTTTCTATATGTGATGTCTAATTATATTGTCGCGGCAAGAAACTAGCGCTATGAGCCGTTTATCGAGTTACTGTCTGTTTTCCGCTTTCGAAGCGTGTTTTGATTTCCGAGATCACAGGTCTGTATTTTTCTGCCAGACTGTACTTCTTTCCCTCTCTCAATACAAGCTCTTCTTTGATACCGGAATAGTGTTTTGAAAGGGCACCCATAATTGCCCCAAGCGCCATAGGTCCCTTCACGAGTTCACTTTCATTTTCCTTAAGAAATTCGTTTATATTCTCCACGAGTTCTTCTCCTACCATGGGAGAATCGAGCAGGGAAAATAGCATCCCTATCGTGGGAAGCTTCAACCGCTGCATAATGAAATCCTGCAGTTCGTCTTTAGTCCATTCCTTTTGGAGTGACATTTGAGGCTTTCGAGCGAGTTCCTTTTTGAAAGCGAGAAACATGAGTTCCATAAAAGAAGAAATCCTCTTGTCGTAATTATCGTCTGTAACGAGTATCGACGCTATCGAACTCACCGGAAGCTCTATCTGTTCTATCATTGAGAATAGCTTTCCAAGGCGTTCAACAGTGACGAAAGGCCTCCCGAGATCGATTGCTTCAGGCAGAATCAGCAAGGCATTTCTCGCGACACCCTTGGCCTCCTCGAAACTTGTGCAGATAATCGCCGCGACCCTAATCTGAACGTCTTCTCCAACTTTCCAGACTCCTGTGATCTTGTCTCTTCCAGAGTACTTTACGTAATCAACCGAGAAACCCGAAATCTCTGCAAGCCTATTTACTAGATCGGCAAAGGCTCTCGCAAGGCTCTCCGAATCACCTTCAAAAGTGGGATATGCGTCGAGAAGCCCTTCGATATCGTTTATTATTGACTCAGGGGACTTGTATTTTGAGAGGTACTCCTTTATAAACCTGTTTCTACTGGACTGTTCGCCGCCGTCATCACTGAGCTTACCCAGTATTCTAACAACATCCACCGATGCAATCTGTGCTGGCATGATATCACCTCTGCAAATATACTATCATATAAGCTGGTTCTTTCACAAGTGACTTAGTATACTACTATTACTTTGTATATACTCATCACGCAAAATATTATCAATATCGGTACTATTATTCGTGTTGGGCACTATGTACAGTGTATATTATTTGCGCACAATGTACCATGTATCTTGCTACTCCTACAACGATACATTGTATATACGGGCAAGACGTTGTACATCGTTGTATATGAAGCCCGGACTGGCTCCCTGCCTCGATACAACGAGAGCCGCAAGCAGATTCCCGATCTGCAGGCAGTTGCTCACTTTTCTATCAGCGAGATACCCATGTAAGAAGCCTGCGTTGAAGGCATCTCCCGCTCCCGTCGTATCAACTACCTTCACTTCAAAAGCATCGACGAGTGGACCGTTTTCAATTCTCGCTCCTTCAGCTCCCAGCGTTACAATAATCAGCGGTTTTACAGTCATTAACTTCTCTAGATAGCGCCATTCGCTCTCATTTACGAAGAGAATTTCGCTCTGAGCAGCGATTTCGGCCACCTGAGGGCCTCTTTCGAAAGACACTATTCCTCCGGGGTTATAAGAGAATCTCGGCCTTCGAAGATTTTTTATAAGTCTTTCAATCTGATCGGGCCTTATTCCTCCGAAGTGGTAGAAGTCGGATGATTCATCTATCGAATAGTTCGCTTCATTCACGCCTCTATATGTAAAGAGGTGCCTCTGCCCATCGGTAGACACTGCAGAAAAGCAGAATCCCGTCCTTCCTTCCAACCTGGAGAGATGCTCTGTGTCCACCCCTTCTCTCTTCAGACTTTCGATTGCCATCTCTCCGAATTGATCTTTTCCAACCGCCCCCTGCAAGTGGACATTCTTTCTCAGTCTGTTGAGCATAATCGCCGTATTTGCTGCACTTCCTCCGACCGAAAACATTATCTCTCTGACTCTATTCTCTTCACTGTTGCCGCTGTTGATTATGAAGGCGCTCAGATCAATATTCACATTGCCTACCACAGAAATCTTCATCTCTTCTACCTCATCCTTTCGCTCGTATTGGCTTTGCTTCCTTTCACGATTATAATTGTGAGGAACGGACAAAAACAAACTCGGGAGGGTTCGAATATGCTTTCTTTTCCAGATGGTTTTATTTGGGGCGTTGCAACGGCCGGTCATCAAATAGAAGGCAACAATGTCTTCTCCGACTGGTACACCTGGGAACACCAGGGAAAGGTGAAGAACGGTGATACTTCCGATATTGCCTGTGGAAGCTGGGAGAATCTAGATCGAGACATCGAGGCCGTTAAGCATCTCGGCGTTAAGGCATACAGATTCTCAGTTGAATGGGCAAGAATTGAGCCGAAGGCCAACAGATTCGAAGAGAGTGCTCTCGAAAGATACAGAGACTTCTGCAAAGCTCTAATAGAGAATGGAATACAGCCGATCTTGACTCTCAATCACTTCGTGCTTCCTCAATGGTTTTCGGATATGGGAGGCTGGGAAAACAGGGAGAACCTTCGATATTTCAGGCGTTTCGTTTCAAAGATTGTTGAATATATGGGACGATTTATCCACTTCTGGGTAACCGTGAACGAACCGAACGTTTATGCGGTAATGTCTTACCTCATGGGAGAATGGCCTCCCGAAATCAAAGACATGGGCAGGGCGATGAAGGTTCTTTCCAACCTTCTGTTCGTTCATAGCGAGGCCTATGATGCGATAAAGGAGTTTTATCCTACGTCAATGGTCGGCGCGGCAATAAACATGATGCCTTTCTTCCCCCTGAGAAAGCTTCATCCCGGCGACAGATTAGTATCGAACTATCTGGACAGAGTCTACAACTATAGTTACCTGGATAGTCTGCTTAAGGGGAAGCTGGTCAAGCCATTGGGAAATGGAGAGGCAACTCCAGAGATTTCATCGAAGCTTGATTTTATCGGGATCAACTACTATACTCGCATTTTTGTCAAGTATTCGAAACCCCTTCCTAAAATCGCTGTGGGAGATGAATTCGAAAAAACGGAGATGGGATACGAGTTCTTCCCGCAGGGAATTGAAGACGTTGTCCTGAAAGCGTATAAGCGCTATCAGTTACCGATAATCATAACGGAAAACGGAATCGCCGATGCATCAGACACCAGGAGATGGGAGTACATAGAACGTGCACTTACAGGGGTAAGAAATGCAATGGAGAAGGGGGCGCGTGTTTTCGGGTACATGTACTGGTCTTTGATGGATAATTTCGAATGGAAGGAAGGCTACTCAATGAAATTCGGCCTCTACGAGACCGTTCAGGAGACGCTGGAATTGAAACCGCGAGAAAGCGCCGGGAAATTCAGAGATTTTATTAGCAAGAGCCTCACTTAGGACTTGGGAATAGTATGACAAGACCCTCAACAGGTGTGAGATTCCAAATTACGCCATCTGGAACTGGCTGATCAACCTGCAATATCCTTCAGCGGAAGTCGGGCTTGTTTCCTTCAAGAGCTGAAGCACGAATACAGTCTTGATGAATAGTAAAGGGCGCTGCAAATGCCGAGCATGGAAGCGATTCGTGCGTTTCGGGTTTCATGTTTGGGACAGAGAATTGACCCTTCCGTGAGTTTCTGGATTTTCTATGCGTAAGATCCGCTTGAACAGAAGTCTGGCTGCCCTCATCAATGTAACCACCCCGGACGGCCTGAGAAAATGAAGAAGGACCAATACAAAGAATTGCATTGGTCCTTCAAACAGGAAAAACTCTGTTACTGCAAAAGAGTTTTGAGCAGCTCTTCTATACCTTGACGATTCTCTGCGGACACGGGGAAAACCGGTGGTCTTCCCCATGCAGCGACTTCTTCGCTTATTGATTTCTTCGATTGCTGTTGGCGGCTCTTTGAAAGCTTGTCTGCCTTTGTAAGAACCAGAACATACGGAATGGCGTAGTACGTAACCCAGTCAAGCATCTGTTTGTCTGCAGGCTGTAGCGGATGTCTTATGTCAACAAGCAGGACCACTAAAGAGATCCCTTCCCTCGATTCGAAATAGTCTGTTATCAGCCTCTGCCACTTCTCTCTTTCAGACATGGAAGCTTTCGCGTAGCCGTAGCCGGGAAGATCAACGAAAAAGACCTCTCCGTTTACCACATAGAAATTGATTGACCTTGTCTTGCCCGGAGTTGAGCTTGTCTTTGCAAGCCTCCTTCCAAACAGCGAATTCAGAAGGGAAGACTTCCCGACATTAGACCTGCCTGCGAAAGCGATTTCTCTTTTCACAGAAGGCGGATACTCGCCCTTTGCGAAGACAGTCTTTATTAGTTCAGCACTCTTTACCGTCACCGGGAATCAGAGCCTCCTCAAGTACTTCATTTATATCCTCGACAAAGACGAATTCCAGTTTCGACTTTATCTCTTCGGGGACTTTATCGAGATCTCTCTTGTTTGCGAGAGGGATCAGAACTTTCTTCATTCTGGCACGGTAAGCTGCCATCAGCTTTTCTTTCAAACCACCAATGGGCAGTACCTTCCCTCTTAGAGTTATCTCCCCAGTCATTGCAATGTCGCTTCTCACTTTTCTTCCGGTGACGGCCGAGACAATCGCCGTCGTGAGAGTAATCCCGGCGCTGGGTCCATCCTTAGGGACGGCTCCTTCGGGAACGTGAATATGGAAGTCCTTCTTCTCGAAGATCTCGGTAAACTTCTCATCTCCACAAAGCTTTCTGGCGAGCGACGCCGCGATCTGCGCCGATTCCTTCATAACATCTCCCAGCTGACCTGTTATGATAGTCTTTCCTTTCCCGGAGACGGGCAGAACTTCGATGTACATGATTTCTCCCCCAACCGATGTCCAAGCAAGGCCAGTCACCACGCCAACCTCTGGATGCTTCCTGAAATCACTCTCTTTGAATAGAGGTGCTCCAAGATACTCCCCCAGTTCATTGACACCGACCGAGATTGAATCGCCACCCTCGGCTATTTTCAGAGTGGCCTTTCTGATGATCTTCGCCAGATTTCTATCGAGTTCCCTAACTCCGGCTTCTCTTGTGTAGTCTCTAATTACGTCCCTGGTGGCGGCCGGTGTTATTTTCAGCTTGCTATCCTTCATGTTGTATTCATCAAGAAGCTTCGGCAGTATATGGTCCCTGGCTATGTGATACTTCTCAGACTCCGTATAACCTGGAATCTCGATAATCTCCATCCTGTCTTTCAAAGCTGCAGGGATCGAATAAAGAACGTTTGCCGTAGTAATGAACAGGACTCTGGAAAGATCAAAAGGCACTTCCAGAAAATGATCGGCAAAACTGTTGTTCTGCTCGGGATCAAGAACCTCTAGAAGAGCAGAAGCGGGGTCTCCTTGAAAACTGATTCCCATCTTGTCGACTTCGTCCAGCACAATTACCGGATTCCTTGACTTCAGCTTTCTGATCATCTGCATTATTCTGCCCGGAAGCGCTCCCACATAAGTGCGTCTGTGGCCCCTTATTTCGGCCTCGTCTCTCATGCCTCCCAACGAGATTCTGCCGAACTTCCTTCCCATAGCTTCGGAAACAGACCGACCAAGTGAAGTCTTTCCAACACCTGGAGGCCCAACGAGACAGAGAATCGGAGCGCGAAGATTCTTCGAAAACCTCCTGGCCGCCAGGAATTCAAGGATCCTCTCCTTCACATCGTCAAGTCCATAGTGATTGTTATCGAGAGTCTTCCTAACGTCCTTGATCACTATCTCATCATCCGTCTCTTCCTGCCAGGGAAGGTTCAAGAGCCAATCGAGATAGGTTCTCACGACCGTCGCTTCCGGAGAATATGGAGACATCTTCTCCAGTCTCGAGATCTCCTGCTCTGCCTTCTCCTTTATCTCCTGCGGAAGCTCGCCGGACTCCGCCATCTCTTTAAGCTCTTTGATTTCCTCGTCTTCTTCGCCCTCGAGCTCCTCCTGGATCGCTCTCATCTTTTCTCTCAGGTAGTACTCCTTCTGCCCCTGCTCAATCTTCTCTTTAACCCTCTTGTCGAGTTCCTCCTCTAGAGAGAGAATTTCAATCTCTCTTGTAAGTAACTCCATAAGCGTATTGAGACGATCCTTCGCTTCTATTTCCTCGAGAAGACGTTGTTTCTCCTCTAAAGAAAATGGCACCATTGAAGAAACGAAATCTGCAAACTTATCTGCATCGGAAGTGTCTTCCAGCGCCATTATCGCTTCGTCGGGGAAACGTCTGCTCATCGATACATACCTCAGCGCAAGTTCCTTCACCCTTCTAACAAGCGCCTGAAGCATCTTGCTCTTTCTGCCCTTGGACTTGAGCTTCTCTGCAACGACAATAAACGTGTTTTCTCCTTCCTCCACTGAAGAGAGCCTGGCTCTTGTCAACCCTTCAACAAGAATCTTGTAGTTCCCATCGGGCATCTTCATCAGCTGTACTATTCTCGCTATCGTCCCTATCTCGAACAAATCTTCGATCTCGGGGTCCTCTTTAGTAATGTCCCTTTGAGAAACGAGAAATACCATCTGATTGAATTTGCCAATTGACTCCTCCAGTGCCGCCAGCGACTTCTCGCGTCCAACATACAAGGGCATCACCGCAGAAGGATATACTAACATGTTTGTTCTCGTCGGTATAACCGGCAGTTTATCGGGTATCTCTATCTTCCGTTCGCTTCCTACAGCTGCTTTTTCCAGCAATTCAAACTTCTGAGCCATCTATTCACCTTCCTTCATTCTTATCTCGATCTATTCTAATAGTCAGACGGTCCAGAATGTTCTTCATTCTGCTCCCGAATGGCTTCAATTTCACTGTTCGTTTCATCTCGTCGAAATGCTCCAGTTCAACGACGAGATATGGTTCGCTAACAAACTCAAGGTAAAGCTCCGGCCACTCTATCGCTAGAACCGTATCGCAATTCATGAGATCGTGGAGAGCGAGATCCAAAACCTCTTCTTCACATGTAATCCTGTATAAATCAACGTGAATAAGAGCGTGATGCGCTCTCTCCGTTCCGGCATCTTCGCTTCTGCCAGTCGATAATCGACCGGGATAGAAGTTGACAATGTTGAAAGTCGGACTTCTCACATAATCCTGATCAATGCCCAACCCACTGGCTAGCGCCTTTACAAACGTGGTTTTTCCACTGCCCAGATCACCGAATAGGAGGACCGTCTCTCCTCCTTCAAGCGTCGCTCCAAGTTCTTGCGCAAAACGCTCGAGATCCTTCAGTTCTAGTTTGCCCAGTTCATAGATCTCTTCAACGCCTCTTTCCACCTCTTGAACTCTTCCTCCATTCTATCTCCCGACGGTTCGAAGACAACTTCGCTTATCCTCTTGTTCTTCAAGCTCTCCTGATCCCAGAGGTCAGTGCATATTCCCGCAAGCATTGCAGCACCAAGCGCCGTCGTTTCCTTTATAAGAGATCTGTCAACCGGGATATTCAGGATATTTGCCTGCATCTCCATCAGGAAGTTGTTTCGCGTAACTCCTCCGTCAACAAGCAGTTTGTTGAGCCTGATTCCCGTTTCCTTTTCCATCAGCTCAAGAATCTCTCTTGTTCTGAAAGCAATGTATTCGAGAACGGCTCTCACAATATGTGCTTTACTCGTTCCCCTTGTCAAACCGATCATCATGCCTCTCGCTGAGGAGTTCCAGTAAGGAGCTCCCAGACCTGTCAGGGCGCCGGAGAAAAAAACTCCACCATTGTCATTGACTTCTCTGGCAAGCGGCTCCGTATCGGAAGGGCTGTTTATGATTCCCAGTCCATCTTTCAACCAGCCTATCAAAGCTCCGGTGGCAAAAATCGAACCTTCCACGGCGTAGACTGTCTCTTCCGTTGACTTCCAGCCTATTGTTGTAAGCAATCCATGATCGGAAATCTTTGGTTTGTTTCCAATGTTCATAAGTATAAATGAACCCGTTCCATATGTGCATTTTGCGTCACCGGTCTGAAAGGCCGTCTGACCGAACAGTGAAGCCTGCTGATCTCCAGCTATTCCTCCAATTTTCGGGCCATAGATCGAAGGACCGAGAAGCTTACATGATTCCACAACTTCAGGCAGAAACTCTTCCTCCACTCCAAAGAGATTGAGGAGGTCGCGATCCCATTCAAGCTTCTCGATGTTGAACAACATCGTTCTCGACGCGTTCGAGAAATCACACACATGGAGGTTCTCTCTCGTCAGATTCCAGATTAGCCAGGAGTCAATCGTTCCGAATCTCAATCTCCCCTTTCTAGCCGCCTCTCGAACTACCGGTACATTCTCCAGCAACCATTCCATCTTCGTCGCGGAGAAATAGGGATCCGGCTTGAGGCCGGTCTTTCGTCTTATCAGTTCTCCATGAGATTCTTCGATCTCTCTGCATCTGTCGGCAGTTCTTCGATCCTGCCACACTATTGCATTGTAAAGCGGCTGATCAGTCACCGCATCCCAGGCAACGACAGTTTCTCTTTGATTTGTGATGCCGATTGCCGCAATTTCTCTGAATGAGATCCTGGCATCCGAGACTACTTTCTCAATTGCACCCATTGTGCTTAAGATGATATCTCTGGGATCGTGTTCTACCCACCCGGGTTTGGGATAGATCTGCGTAAACTCCTCCTGAGCAACGGCAACTTGATAAAGTTCTTCATCAAAAAGAACGGCTTTGCTGCTGCTCGTTCCCTGATCGATAGCGAGAATATAGCTCATCTAACCCCTCCTATCTATGAATGCGTCTTCTGAAGACGATAGCATTTTCCGGGCAAAGTTCATGACACACGTAGCATGCTATGCACTTACCGTAATCGATATTGAACCTGCTTATGTCGATTGCTCCAGCCGGACAGGCCCTCTCGCAAACACGGCAGCTCACACACTTCTTCTTATCTATTTTCGGAAACTTCGTTACTAATCTCCTCAATAGGGCTGCACCGTAAACCCCGATCAAATTCGTCTCGGGGAGAGACAGACTTTTCGGCTCGACTTCATCTCCAACAACCTCGTAATCGCCTACTAGTCCTTTTTCTCTTGCCAAACGTAGAATCGGTACCTTTGAATGTATCACTCCAAAGAGTTCTGCAATGGCATCGTCAAGTGCGAAAACATCTCTTGAAATACCAATTATCCCCGGCTTTACAATCCGCCCGTTCGACGGGCCGTTGCCATCCATGCCTTCAACGCCGTCGATTATCGTCAGGGACGGCCTAAGATAGCCGGCAAGGTCAAGAAGCATAGCCGAGAACTCCTTCATGTTTCTCACTCTGAAATGCCAACCCTGCTTCTTAACCCCGGGAACACAGCCAAAAAGATTCTTGACTCCGAATGTGACCTGAGTGAGTGAATGTGTCTTAAGCTTCGGAAGATTCACTAGAAGGTCGGTTTCAAGAACCGGCCTGGCAATTTCAAAGCTTCTGTACACACCCTGCTCCAGGACTACAGGAACGGGATCATCAAAATCTGCGAGCGGAACCCTGAGATCTTCACAGACTTCGGTAATTCCTGCAGCATAAGCTGCAGCCTCAACACGAACGCTCGCTGGAGAGTCTCCGATGCTGACTATCGCTCCCTTGCTGAGAAAGACCTCTGCCACAGCTCGAACAAAGGCTGGATTAGTGGTGACACAACTATCAGGTAACCTTGCCGATAGAAGATTCACTTTCAGAAGAACTTTCTTTCCCTGCAGAGTTTCGTTGAACTCGATCAGGTCGAGCCCTTCGCTAATCTTCTCCCTGCACCTTGCGTATTCTGGGCTGCTTAGGACCGCCACTCTTTTCATTAGATTCTCGTTTCCCATAAATGATCCTCTTCTTTTTCCTTCTATCATCGACTATGCAGGATACCCCTTCGGGCAGCTTCAACTCGGAAGAAGCAAGAGTCTCTACAATAACCTCTTCAGGAATTGAGGTGACAGCCCAGAGATCTGTTAGATACAATCTCTCTCCAGATCTGATCGGAGCTTTTTGAATTGCTGATTCAAGAGCCTTTCTATAGCGTTCCCTTATTTCCTCTTCGGAATGATTTACCTTGTCATCCATCGTGGTTCACCTCATAAAAATTATACTCTATGTAATGCCTTTAGATTGGAAAGGCGGCTTAACAGATTTGCCCAATTCTTCACAAACAAAATCTCTGTCTCTTTCCGAAGAAACTTCATTCATTGTAGAATGAAATGGGAGGGGAGTCTTTTGGAATTTGTCGTTCTGGACACGGAAACCACAGGAATGAGTCCGCAACGCGGGGCGAGACTGATCGAGGTTGCGGGAGTGCGTGTGCGCGACTGGAAAGTCTGTAAGAGCGATTGTTTCGATTCGCTCATAGATCCCTCATGCATGATTCCTATCACGATAACTGCCTTGACCGGAATTAGCAATTTGACCGTTAAGGGGAAGCCGCCGGTCAAAGATGTTCTCGAAGACTTCTTTTCCTTCGTTGAAGACGCAACCCTTGTGATTCACAATGCCCCGTTCGATCTCTCCTTTCTCGACTATTACGGCCAACAATCCGGATTGGGCAGGCTCCAGAACGCATATATTGATACCGTAGAAATGTCGAAAGCCGTGTTCAGATATGGGAGAAACAATCTAGACATACTGCTTGCAAGATTGGGGATAGTCCCAGAATCTCGCCATAGAGCTCTTGGAGACGCATTGGCAACAGCCGAAGCATTCGTAGCAATGTTAACTAGAATTGGTACAAATAATGTAACCAAATTCATAAGGAGACCTCAAAGGTAAACTTTCCGATCTTCATATGGTGCAACGTTTTTCGCCTTATCTAAAAAGTGCTTCCAGGAAGGATTTTGAAGGTCGCTTCAACCTCTCTTGTGCTGTTGAGAGGAGTCTTAATGATCGGGTTCTGAAACAGCACTTTTCTTTGGAATTATCAATATATTGTGCTACAATGATCATTGTCCACTATTTATTGAGGCTATTCATGGAGGTAATGAGATGTTGAATGTTAGGAAAAGAAACGGTGCCATAGTCGAATTCGAACTGGAGAAGATAATCAACGCCATGAAGAAAGCATTTGAGGCAACCGAAACCCACTATAACGAAGACATACTTGAGAGGGTCGCACTGAGAGTCGTGGCAGATTTTCAGCCAAAAAACAAAGACAATCTCGTAGACATAGAGGATATCCAGGACTCTGTAGAAAGAACGCTTGAAAACCTTGCATTTGCCGATGCTGCCAAGGCGTATATACTTTATAGAAGACACAGGGAAAAACTCAGAGAACTTGATTCCTCCATGCTTGACTTCTCAAAGACAGTTAACAGCTATCTCGATATGCTTGACTGGCGGGTACATGAGAACTCCACAGTCACATACTCAATCGGAGGGCTGATTCTGCACAACAGCGGTACGGTAACCGCCAATTACTGGCTTAGGGAGGTCTATGATCCGCAGATAGGCAACGCCCACCGTGAGGGTGACATCCATATTCATGATCTCTCAATGCTCTCGGGATACTGTGCCGGCTGGAGCCTGAAACAGCTCATTGAGGAAGGTCTCGGAGGAGTGACGGGAAAGGTGTCGTCATCACCGGCAAAACACCTTTCTACACTTGTGAATCAGATGGTGAACTTCCTTGGAATACTCCAGAATGAATGGGCCGGCGCTCAAGCATTTTCTTCATTTGATACGTATCTTGCGCCCTTTGTAAAGATCGACAACCTTTCGCTCAAGGAAGTCAAACAGAACATCCAGTCATTTGTCTTCGGAGTAAATACACCTTCCAGATGGGGTACACAGGCCCCCTTCACGAATATCACCCTCGACTGGGTAGTCCCGGCCAAATTGAAGAATGAGCCGGCAATAGTTGGAGGGGAGGCGGTGGACTTCACTTATGGGGACTGTCAGGAAGAAATGAAGATGATAAACCGCGCCTTCCTTGAGATTCTTGACGAGGGAGATGCAAATGGTCGAGGCTTCCAGTATCCAATACCGACCTACAATATCACCAAGGATTTTGACTGGGAGAATGAGGATGCAGAGCTTCTCTTTGAGATAACCAGCAAATATGGCACTCCCTACTTTCAAAACTTCATAAACTCTGACCTCAATCCCGATGATGTGAGGAGCATGTGTTGCAGGCTGCAACTGGACAAACGCGAACTGAAAAGGAGAGGCGGCGGGCTCTTCGGTTCGGATGAGTTCACAGGTTCAATAGGCGTAGTTACAATAAACCTTCCTAGAATTGCATACCTCAGCAAGAATGAAGAAGAGTTTTTTGGAAGACTTTCGAAAGTGATGGATCTGTCGAGCAGAAGCCTTGAAATAAAGAGATCGGTCGTGGAGAAATTGAACAGTGAAGGCCTTTATCCATACACAAAGAGATATCTGAAGAACTTCGATAACCATTTTTCTACGATTGGCTTGATAGGAATGAATGAAGCAAGTATGAATGCCCGCTGGATTAGAAAGACTATAGCCGAAGAAGAGGGCTATCTGTTTGCATTGAGAGTGCTGAACTTCATGAGAGACAAGATGATCGGCTATCAGGAGACTACAGACCATCTCTACAACCTTGAGGCGACACCGGCCGAATCAACGGCTTACAGGCTCGCCAAGATGGACAAAAAGAAATTCCCTCAAATACTTACTGCGGGAAAGGACAATCCGTATTACACGAACTCTTCACATCTGCCAGTGGACTACACGAAGGATATTTTCAGCGCGCTAGACCTTCAGGAGGAACTACAGCAGAAGTATACAGGAGGCACAGTGTTTCACGCCTTCCTTGGAGAGAGAATATCTGACTGGGAAACGACCAGGCAACTTGTAAGGAAGATCGCCGAGAATTACAGAATTCCTTACTTCACGATTTCACCCACCTACTCGGTCTGTCAAAACCACGGATATATAAGAGGAGAACAGTTCACCTGTCCCGAATGCGGAAAGCCAACCGAGGTGTATTCAAGGATTACAGGCTACTACAGACCAGTACAGAACTGGAACACTGGAAAACAGGAAGAATTCAAAACGAGAGAGACTTACAGAGTTGGGAGAGAGAAAGTAGATGAATTTCGCAGGAATGGAGAGGGTCAGTCTAGTGGACTATCCGGGCAAAGTAGCCCTGACACTGTTTACCTCAAGCTGTAATTTCGACTGTGCTTATTGCCACAATCCTGAACTGAAAAAAATGGTAGAGGAGAAGGTCGGTGAATCGGAGGTCTTCAAATACCTTGACAAAAGGGCAGCTCTCATAGACGCGGTTGTTATTACCGGGGGAGAGCCAACACTCAGGGCAGATGATCTGATCCCCTTTGTTGAAAGACTCAAAGCCCAATTTCCGGCTGTACTGGTTAAACTTGATACTAATGGCTGGAGTTCAGATATTCTCAGGAAGTTCCTGGACGTTATCGACTATGTCGCAGTTGATCTCAAGTCTTTGCACTATGAACAGTTCTCTACTGTAAATCTGAAGCAAATTCAGAAAAGTGTTGAATTGGCGAAAATTTTCTCCAGTCATGAAATAAGGATCACAATGTTTCCACCTTACGTCCCTGAAAAGGATTTCGAAGAGCTCGCGAGAATATGCAGCGGAGCGTCGTTGGTTTCAGTTCAGCAGTATAGACCGGTAACCGGGTTCTGCGAATCGCCACCTTATCCCGGTCCAATCTTAAGAGAATTCGCCGACTTGCTCTCCGGATATGTGCAGAACGTTTCCGTTAGAGAGTAAAAGAATTATGAGGTGGCAGAAGAACCGGCCGTTTTTTTCGCGACCGGTTCTTTCGTTGTACGCTAGTATAGAAGAGCGATTCATTTCATTGCGAAGCTAGTCAGGAAGCTACCTCAGTTCGAAGTAGAATTTGAAACCGTCTCCTCCGAAGAACACCTGAGGCTCAACTCCAATTCCCAGTGATGTTCTCCACTCGAAACCTATTCCTATCGACAGACCGAGAGTGGCGTTGTCACCGGCAGCCGCCATCAAGTAGAGCTTGGGAATGAAGGTGCTCATATCATCAGAAGGAGCAACAGCGAAGCTCTCAGTGAGAGGGACTCCTGCCTGAAGTATCTCCAGCGCATAGAATCTGGGATTAAATGCATAGGGGTTCCAACCCTTGAGATCGGCACTTCCTCCCAGGTAGAAACGCCTGGTCACCGGAGCTTCTCCAAAATAAGTTACGCCTGCTTTTGTCTCACTCTCGACATAGATTCTTCCTATGATTCTGTACCAGTAATTAACAGACGCCTTCTGCTGAAGATAATTAATTCCGTCTCCAAATCCGTAGGAGAGAGTCGTTTTTCCGAATAAGTTTCCTCTTTTCTCCTGGTAGTTATTTTCGTCGCCAAAAGAAAAGGCTCCAGTAAGTATCGAAACCGAGTAGTTGTTTGAAGGCGTGGCATCAAATGACGCATTCTCGTATGTATAGGAAATTCCGGCAACATACTCTCCAAAGGGATAGGTTCCACCCAGTTCTACAGAATTCAAAGAAAGCATAGTATCGGATTGCCACGGAACCTCTTTAAAGAGAGTCACCTCAATAAAGGGATTGATTCCTGTTCCAAAGGCGCTGAGGGTTCTCGCGCCAAATCTCAATCCGCCCCAGAAAAACTCGGGTTGGGGAAGAAAGCCAAGTAGTCTTTTGTCGGTGAACCTCAGAAACCGGATTCCCCCATAAACGTTCACCCCAGAACCCAGAAGATTTCGATCTCCCGCTCCGAATGTAAGATACTCGCCAAAATACGGGTAGAAAGAAGAACTTTCCTGAACCGAAATCACCAGCTTGTAATCACCGCCGACATCTCCAAGCTGAAGATATACATCTGTAAAGAGACCGCACTCTTCCAGATTTCTCTTGGCCCTGTAAACTCTCTCGATATCAAGCTCTTCACCGATCTTGAGCCCGGAAATATTTATCACCACTTGTGGAAGTGTCTTTTCAATTCCTGTTACTTCAATTTCAACGATTTTGCTAGCAAAAACCGTCAAAGAAAAGAAAATGAACATTACCGACAGAAGTATTCGCTTCATCTCATCACCTCACTCGAGCAACTCGTCGACTTTCGTCACGGCATCATCGAAAGCCGGTTTTGGCTCTGAAACCCCTTTTCTTACCTGCTCAACAGCGTTGTAAAGAATATTCCTGATCTCAATGATATTTGTGTGAACCGGTCTGGGTCTGGCAAATTCTATCGAGTCAATAGGAGCCTTTAACTGCGGGAAGCGCTGCCAGATCAGCTGTATCTCAAGAGAACTCATTGCAGACTTCAGAACCGGCATGTATCCCGTTCCCTCGTACCAAAACAATGTGTTCTTCTCTGAAACCATCCATTTAATGAAGGTCCAGGCTGCCTGAAGCTTCTCTTCTGAGAGTCCGGCCATTATGGCAAGAGACCCTCCTCCAAGCGTTGTGGCCTTCTGCCTGCCTTCAGGAAGAGGGGCCACTCCCAGACTCCAGGGTATGTTCTCGAGAGCGTAACGAATTCCTCCGCTCGTCATGGGGCCCATCGAGATTCTCCCCATTGTGAAGGACTGTATTCCTTCATCAATAGTGAGATCAACAGGAGAAAGGCCTTCACTGAACCATCTCCGCCACGTTTCCAGAGCCTCAATTCCCTCAGGGGAATTGATAATACACTCGGTCATTTGCTCATTGAAGATCTCTCCGCCATTCTGCCAGACCAGGGGTTCAAACTGGTAGAACATTGTGTCAACACCCCACAAGAGACCATACTGTGAAGGCCTTGAATCACCCGACTTTCTGATTGTCAGCTTTCGCGCATACTCCTCCAACTCCTCCCAGTCTCGAGGAGGTCTGTCAGGGTCCAGTCCGGCCGCCTTGAAGTGATCTTTGTTGTAATACAGCATCAGAGCACTTATGTTGAAGGGAAGAGCGTAAGGGTTGCCGTCACGAATTATCGTCTGCCAGAAGCTATCGACAAAATCCTCCGGACTCAAAAAGGAATCGCCGCCGATCAGATCAGTGAGATTCTGTAAAGAACCATCTTTGGAAAAGATCTGAATATGCTCTATGTTGACCTGAGCAATATCTGGACCCTTCCCGGTGAGTAGAGCTGTCTTCAGCTTTGTAACAGTATCATCGTAGGATCCCTGAAATATTGCTCTCACCGTGATGTCTTTGTGAGCCTTGTTGAAATCGGCAACAAGCTTGTCGATGATCGGCTTCTGATAATCCGACATCGAATGCCAGAATGTGAGAGTTACGGACCCGAGGCCAGCAACTGCCAGGATTAACAGTAGAAGTACAGTCGTTATTCTTTTCATCTTTTCCTCCTTCTCTTTATCCTTTTAATCCCGTAAGGGTTATCCCCTTGACAAATTGTTTCTGGGCAATGAAATAAGCAATCATGATCGGTAGCGTGGCTACAACTGTCGCAGCCATAAACTCTCCCCACTGGATTCCACCCTCTGATTTGAACATCGCCAGACCCAGTTGGACGGTTCTCATTTCCGGTTCACTTATGACAAGCAAAGGCCAGAAGTAGTTATTCCACGACCACATAAAGGAGAAAACGGCAATGGTAGCGATGGCTGGCTTGGTCAAAGGAAGAAATACATTGAAGAGAGTCCTGAGCGGGCCGCAACCATCGATCGTGGCAGCGTCCTCAAGATCTCTCGGGATAGTCAAGAAGAACTGCCTGAGAAAGAATATTGAAATTGCGGTGGCCGCGTGAGGCAAAATCAGCCCAAAATAGGAGTTGTCCATATTGAGCCTCATTACTACCAGATACTGAGGAATCATTACAACTTGCTGGGGAATCATCATAGTCGCCAGAAAGACATAGAATATCACTTCTCCGCCCCTGAATCTCATCCTGGCAAATGCGAAGGCTGCCAGAGAAGCCGTCACAAGCTGCAAAAGAGTGGTAGCCAGCGCTACAATTGTGCTATTCAAAAGGTATCTGGCAAATGGAACCTTCGTGAATACACTGACATAATTCTTCAGAGTAAACTCCCTGGGAATAAGAGAAAAAGGATCTCTGAGAATCTCTCTCAAATCCTTGAAAGATGTCATGAAAGACCAGAAGAACGGAAAGATCATTACAACTGCACCGGTTATAAGTATCGCGTACTTGAAAACTCTCCCGATCCTTTTAGTCATAATGTACAGTCCTCTCGATAGTTTTCACCTGAAAGGCAGTAAGAGAGATCACGAATAGGAATAAAACAAAGGCCATTGCCGCTGCGTAACCAAACCTGTAATAAGAGAAGGCCTCTCGATAGAGCCGAAAGACAAGGACCGAGGTTGTGTTGAGCGGTCCTCCGTCGGGAGTCATGACCATTATTGGGCCAAAGACCTGAAAGGAACTTATGCTGAACATTATCAGTAGAAAGAAAGTAGTCGGCGAAAGAAGAGGCACAGTGATCTTTCTCAACATCTGGAACTTGGTTGCTCCACTTAGCGCGGCAGCTTCATAGTAAGTCGGTGGGATATTCTGAAGGCCTGCAAGATAAACGACCATTGCGTATCCAACATTTTGCCAGATCCCCATTAGGATTATCACGAACAGCGCCACGCTAGGACCCTGCAATACCTTCGGAAGCTGAATTCCAGTCCAGCTTAACAGGATTTGAACGATCCCCTCTGGGTTGGTCAACCAGTTCACATACTCCCCTCCAAACGACCCGATTATGTGATTAACATACCCTAATTCAGTGCTGAAGAGAAAACTGAATCCCATACCGGCTGCAATAGGCGATGTAACAACCGGAAGGAAATAGATCATTCGGAAGAACCCTATTCCCCTCATAGTCGAATCGTTCAGAAGATTGGCGAAAAGAAAACCGATAAGGAGCGAAAAAGGGAGAACGCCGAGAATGTAGTAAGCGGTGTATAACATTGAGTCCCAGAATTCGCTCGATGATAGAATCTGTGCGTAGTTCCCCAAACCCACGAAAGTCATTGTCGGAGAAAGGTCCCACTCATAAAAGCTGATGGCAAATGAGTATATCAACGGATATAGAAAAAAGAAGCCGATAATTGCACCTGCAGGTGCAATAAATATGTAAGGTATAGCTTTCTTCACCTGTAGACCCCCAGAACGCTATTGTTCAAATAATGAAACACCAGCCCTTCCTTGAACGCGTGCTTATTCAAAGTCTTGAAGACCCAACTACCTAAGAGCCTAGTCGCACCGACATAGATACCACCCCGTCGTAGAGGAAAGCCTAACGTCTTTTACAACGGGAAAATTCTCTTTGAGCTCTTCGAAGGCTTTCGGAACGAAGTTTCTGTAATCACTTCTCTCGAAGAACTCGACAACAAAGACCAAGGGATTTCTATTTGGAAAGAAATCGTGAATCAGAACCTCTTTCCTGCATATTCTACGACTCTCTTTATAGAACTTTTCCCTGCCCTCAATCTTATGACCGTGTACGACATAAGATGCAACGAGAAGATCAAAACTATTGTCTTCAAAGGGAAGCTTCTCAAAAAAGTCGCCTTGAACGACTTTGACTCCGCTTTCCTTAAGATTGTGCCTCGCTATCGCTACCATTGAAGTCGAAGCATCCACAGCCGTTACTCCGTATCCCAGTTCATCGAATGCCTTGGCAAGAGCACCAGTTCCGCAACCGATATCGAGGACGCTTTCGATATCCTCGCCAATTAGAGACCGATGTTCTTTCAAAAGGCTTCGATAATTCTTCAGCTGCGACTTGAAAGCGACGTTATAAAACGGAGCTATTAGTGAAAACAGCAAAACATGCGCTTTGTTTCCCATCTATCCTCCTTGCTTAGATACTATCAGAAATTCTCCAGAATTCGGCAATGCTAGATTTGTCTTGACATCGTTAGCTCCAACCAGTATAATATATATGATTACTGCATATATAGGAGGTGATTATATGCCATTTGGATCTGGTCCTATGAGGTTTAGAGACGGTTCCTGTAGATACTTCGGATATGGCCCTGGATACGGAGCCGGTTACGGAAGAGGAATGGGATATGGTAGAGGATTTGCACCCGGAAGAGGGTTCGGTTATTACGGGCCATATGCCTATGATCAGGAGATTTCCCCCGAAATGGAAAGTCAGGAACTAAAGGAGTATCGAGCGATGCTAAAGAGAGAGCTCGAGATGATTGGCGAAGAGCTCAAGGAAATAGAGAAGAGACTGGAAGCGCTTGAAAACACAAACAGTCCCGAAGAAGAGGAGTGAGAATATGCCGTGGAGAGATGGAACTGGACCCGAGGGTTCTGGACCAATGACTGGCTGGGGTATGGGCAACTGTGCTCCCGATAATCAAGTGTCGAGGCAAACGCCGGCAAGAAACTACTCCTACCAACCATTTCCGAGGAGAAGACTGTTTCTCGGAAGAAGGATGGGTTTTGGGGGAGGATTTGGAGCCGGAAGAGGCATGGGCTATCGCTTCAGGAGATGGTGGTAGGCCTTGGTTATTGCCGTACTAAGTGGTAAGGGTGGCACAGGAAAGACCACCCTTGCCACAAACCTCGCTAGCGCTATATCTGACGATTTTGATGTTCAACTTCTGGACGCAGACGCTGAGGAACCCGATGTGCATCTGTTTTTTGACCCAAAGATTGAACACGAAGAGGAAATTGAGCTGATGCTTCCCGTAATAGATAAGGAGAAGTGCACTCGTTGCGGCAAATGCGCCGAAGCCTGCCAGTTTGGAGCGCTTTCCGTTTTTGATACGGGTGTAATGGTTTTCGAATCATTGTGTCATGGCTGCGGTTTGTGCACTTTTGTCTGTCCCGAGAAGGCAATCACCGAGAGGCCAAAAGTCATTGGAAAAGTTAAAACAGGCAGAATAAACGACAAGATTGATTTTGGAATGGGAATACTGGAAATTGGAGAACCGTCCCCTGTAAGGGTTATCAGAAAACTTAAAGGGAATATTGATCGAAACAAGGTAGTCATTATCGATTCTCCCCCGGGAACGTCCTGTTCAGTCGTAGAGACACTAAGAAAGGTAGATTTCGCGATACTGGTAACCGAACCCACTCCATTTGGTCTTCATGATTTGAAACTGGCAGTTCAAATTGTAAGAGAGATGGAGATTCCTTTCGGGGTAGTAATCAACAGAGATACGGGTTCCTACACAATGATAGATGAATATGCCAGTGAAGAAAACCTTGAAGTTCTCGAAAGAATACCCTTTGACCGCAGTATAGCCGAAACCTATTCAGAAGGCAAGCTCTTTACTGAAACTTCGCCATCATGGAAGATACGGTTCAAACAACTGGCTGTGAAGATCTTCTCTTCATCGGGGGTGTCATGATGTTCCAACTTGCCATAGTAAGCGGAAAGGGCGGAACGGGAAAGACAACACTTGCCGGATCGCTTTCCTCTCTCTTTGACTCAATAGTGATGGCCGATTGTGACGTAGACGCACCAAACCTTCACCTCATTCTCGAGAATAAGCTGATCGAGAAATTTGAGTATTATGGTGGTAAAAAGGCCGAAATCTCTGATCAATGCATATCATGCGGACTCTGCGAGAAATTCTGCAGATTCGATGCGATTATCAGGGGAGGTCCCTACTCAATCGATCCTTACGCATGCGAGGGATGCGGCATGTGTGTGGCAGTCTGTCCGGCGAACGCAATTTCGCTTAAAGACAATAAGTCCGGAGATTACTTCTTATCTCAGTCGAATGAAATCCCTCTTGTTCACGCCTTATTGACTCCAGGAGAAGAGACTTCTGGAGGGTTGGTGGCCGAGGTCAGAAAACTGGCAATTAATGTCGCGGAGAAGGGGAAAAAGGAAATAATCATAATAGATGGTGCCCCAGGAATAGGGTGCCCCGCAACTTCATCGATTACGGGGGCAACTTACGTGCTCGCAGTTGCCGAACCGACTGTATCGGGAAACCACGATCTTGCGAGGATAGTGGAGACTATAAGACATTTCAAGAGAGATTTCGGAATAGTCATAAACAAATGGGATTTGAATACTTCCAAGAGCGCCTTCATAGAGTCCTGGTGTGGAGCTAACGGAATAGAGCTCCTGGGCAAAATTCCCTTTGACGAACAGGTAGAGAAAGCGACCATTATGGGAAAACCGGTTGTTGCAATGGAAGACTCTAAGGCAGCGCAAGCAATAAAGCGAATTATCCTGAGGTTGAAACGGAAAATTTCCGGAGGTGTAGAAGAATAATGAAAATAGCTATCCCAGTTAAAGAAAAGACTATCAACAGTATTCCAGACGATAGATTTGCCAGAGCAAAGTTCTTTCTGATCTATGACCCGGAAACGGGAAGCGAAGAATATGTAGAACCAGACAACAGTGTGGCGCACGGTGCCGGACCCATGGCAGTAAACATGCTCACAAAGCAAGGCATAGACACAATAATCGCCTTTCATCTTGGAGGCAACGCCATTCAAGCGATAGAAGCTGCGGGCATGGCCTTTTATGAAGCCTTTGTTGGCACGGCAAAGGAGAACATTGAAGCTGTTCTCAGCAAAAGAAAGAAATGAGTTCGCTGGCCTGTCCTCTGATATCCCGATCTCTATGTCAATCGTAAAGGCTCTTTGCCTGTTTGAACTGAGTCAGGACAAACAGGTACATTTCTCACGGAGCCGAAGAGAATTACGAGCATTTGGTTTCTTTGCCGCCTCTCAGCGGTGTAAAATACACTGAGAGGTGATACCGGTGAGAAAAGAGGAACTGGCAATGCAGTTTGACTTGCTCTCAAGACTTCTCAAGGTCAACAGGGACAATCCATTCAAGGTAAGAACTTATGACTTTGCAGCAAGAGTCATCAGATTAAATTTGCCTTCAGGCGAGCTTACTAGTGACGATATTGCTGACATTTCATCGATCAAGGGCATAGGGAAGGCTGTAAAAGAGAAGTCCCTCGAGTTTCTGGAGAGTGGTGAAATAAAGAAGACTTCCGAATTGAAGAGCATGATGCCAGCCGCTGTCTATTTACTTGCTTTTCACGATCTTATCGACCCCGAGGTGATTTCCTTCATTTGGAAGGACATGGGTCTTGAAGAACCATTAGAAATCGTAGACTTCCTGGCAAGTAGAAAGGAGAACCTGAAGCTATCTCAAGACAGGTTCTCCAAAATAGAGGCTCTTCTTCTGGAAGTTTAAGCTTGATGATGACTATATTTGGTAAATGCTCGAGTACTTCTCCTTGACATACCTCAGGAAATGTGAGGGATCCAGCTCTTTACCCGTGGCTGCTTTCAGAAGTTTCTCTGGCTCATACCGCCTTCCCATGTTATGAATGTTCTTTCTTAACCAGTCGACAAGAGACAGAACATCTCCCATTTCTATCCTCTTCTCAAGTCCTTGAATGTCCTGCTTTGCTTTCGAATACATCTGTGCAGCATACAGGTTTCCCAGCATATACGATGGGAAATACCCGATCATTCCGGACGGCCAGTGGACATCCTGGAGCACACCGTCGCTGTCACTATCAGGCACAATTCCGAGATACTCTTTCATCTTTGCATTCCAAGCTCTCGGGAGATCCGAAACTCGAAGGTCTCCTTTGATAAGAGCTTCTTCAAGCTCAAACCTAATCATGATATGCAGGTTGTATGTTACTTCATCGGCCTCTATTCTAATCAGAGATGGCTTTACGCTATTCACTGATCTATAGAAATCACCTGGCGGAACGTTCTTGAAATTCGATGTATAAGCCTTCTGTATCTGAGGATAGAAGAACGACAGAAATTCCCTGCTCCTACCGACCATGTTCTCCATCATTCTCGATTGAGATTCGTGAATACCTAGAGAACAAGCACCGTAAAGCGGGGTCTCTCTAAGTGAAATAGGCAACCCTTGTTCATAGATCGCATGACCCCCCTCATGGATCGATCCAAAAAGGGAAGGAGTGAATTCGTTTGATGTGTATTTAGTCGTTACCCTGACATCGTTCACCCCTATACCTATTGTGAAGGGATGGACCGTTTGTCAAGCCTGCCGGCATCGAAGTCGTACCCTATGAGTTTGAGAGCCTTTCTACTCAGTTTCTCCTGAGCTCTTCTGTTGAATCTCCCCTCAAGAACAGAGGTATCGGGTAATTCGCCCTCTTCCATAATCTTCTTTATAAAAGGTATGAGCTCCGATTTCAACGGCTCAATGATTTTCCGCAGTTTTCTGGCTGTCATACCCTCTTCAAAGCCCTCGAGAAGCGCATCATACGGATTCTCTTCAAATCCATACAAGCGGGCCATCTCCCTAGAAAGTGCAACGATTTCCTCCAGATATGGCTCCAGGCTGTTGAAATCGTTCTCTTTCCGAGCTTTCTCCCACACTTTTTCACTATTCGATGTCAGAACAGAGTACTTCTGATAAAGCTCAGGTGGAATTGCTCTTGCCCTCTTATAGGACTTCGTTGCGACCCTGACCATCGCCTTCTCGTCTTCAGTCAGTTCCTCTTGGACTTTGCTCTCATTGAGCTGGCTAACCAAAGCTCCTACTTCTTCAGAAACGGACTTTCTGAATGCGAGAGTCGAGATATATCCAAGAGCCTCCGCCCTTATCTCTACCCCCTTCAAGGGGATGTATGTTCTCATGTCCCATGCCATGAGCGCTGCAGCGCTATGAAGATAAGAGATCTCGGAGTATTTAGACTTAAGCTGATCTATAAGTTTCAAAGCCACACCTCCAATTCGATGAATTATATCACGCATTTACTTGGCTAATCCAGAAGCCTTTTCTTACTGTTTCCACTGCGAGATAGTGCTAGAATAACGAAAGAGACGAAGTATGGCAGTGAAAGTAGTAACTTTGGAGAGACTTCCGTTGCAACCTGTAGAAAGATCGATAACTCGGTGACAAAGCCCAGCATGATAGCAGATAGAATGACTAGGATCGGGTTCTTCCTTCCCATGATGACTGCCACAAGTGCCAGCCAGCCTCTTCCACCGGACATATTCGAGACGAAGGCTCCAAGCGGAAGAGACAGCGCCGAGCCAGCAAGTCCGGCAAAGACTCCACTTCCAATGTATGCCATGAATCTGATCTTATTAACCTTGACGCCGCTATAGAAAGCACTTTCGTCATCATACCCACAAGCTCTTAGCTTCACACCGACAACCGTCTTCTTCAAGAAATAAGCAATAAGGAATGGAGTAACGAAGGCAGCTAGATCAAATAGGCCAAGTCCATTCAGCCAACCAAGTACTGTACCATTGAGAAAATCGATTGAAAGGACTCCAGGTCTCGGTGACCCACTGAAGACCACCGTCCCCTTGCTTCTGAACCATACATCTGTCAGCGTAACAGTCAGCCCGACTGACAGGAGATTCGCAGCTATCCCAACTACGTAAAGATTGGCCTTCAGAAACCTTACGGTCAAGAATACAATGGTGGAAAGAATCACTGCCACAATGACTGAAGCCAGAGTACCCAGAAGTATGCTTCCGGTTGCCGATGAGACAACAACAGCAAAGAAAGCACCCGAAAGAATGCTGCCTTCCAACCCGATATTCAGCCAGCCGGAAACCTCTGTAAGCAGACCGCCAGTGGCCGCAAGAATAATCGGCGTAGAGTTCTTCACTGTGTCCCGAATTATCGCTTCAAGCATGACTCTTTCTCCATAAAAGCTTGGGGATGAGAGCTTCCGCCGTCACCAGAAAAAAGATTACGGCCTGAACTATCTTGGCAACTTCAGGCGTAATATTTGCCTCAAGCGAAGCGATTTGCGCTCCGCTTTCCAGATATGCGAAGAACAGAGCAGCAGGAACCACCATCAGAGGATGATTTCTTGCAATAAGGGCAATCGCAATTCCATTCCAGCCATACCCACTTGAAAAACCCCTCATCACTCTGCCGTGGATGCCTATGACATCAATGATTCCTGCAGTTGACGCAAGCCCTCCACTAAGAAACAGGGACCAGAAGATGACTTTTTTAGTGTCAACACCAGAATAATAGGCGAACCTCCGGTTTTTTCCGGCGATCCTCATCTTGAATCCCGCTCTCGTTCTAAATAAAAAAAACCAGAGAATTACCGCTGCAGCTATGGATAAAATGATTCCCGAATGGAGATACGAAGGTGACATCAAACCTTCAAATCTAAACTCGTCTGGCAGACTGACTGTGGCTGCAAGGCCGGATGGGCGATCATTAAGAGGACCCTCAATGAAGTAATCAACTACCAGTACCAATCCGTTACTCAGCAAGAGCGAAGAGATCAATTCATTTACACCCAAACGGTTCTTCAGCAACGCAGAGATACTTGCAGCTGTCGCTCCGGAAAAAAAACTGACAACAATCATAATGACAATTCCTGCAGCTCCAGATACTCTTCCGGCCAGAAAAATGCCCGTTGCCGTTCCGGTGAGAGCTCCAAGATATACCTGTCCTTCCATACCGAGATTGAAGCATGAGGTGGTGAAGGCTATAGATGCAGCCAGTCCGGTTAGAATCAGTGAAATTGAATAGGCTAGAAGATTACCGAAATAAAAGCGATTCGAAAAGACGGACAGAAAGAACGCTCTAGTTACATTCAAGGGCTCTTCACTCATAAGAAGCACTAGAACGAGCCCGACAGCCAAAGCAAGGGCCATGACAAGAAATGATCTACCATTCATCCCAGATCGTCTGATCACTGGCTCTCTCCCGTTGCCTTCAGTATGAGTTTACCTATCATACGTTTACTCAATCCAGGTCTATTCACGCCATTAAAGACGATTCTTCCTTCAGACATGACTATGATCCTGTCGCCGACTCTGAGGGCTTCTTCAAGATCTGCTGTAAAAACGATGACCGCCATCTCTTCTTTTATCCTTGCTAAAACTGTGCGCAGTATGTGAAGATGCTTAACATCAAGACCTCTGGAGGGTTCTCCAAGCAAAAGCACTCTGGGTTCAGAACTGATCTCTCTTGAAAGTAGCAGCTTCTGGAGGTTGCCTCCAGATAGAGAGAAAGCCGGGTCAAAGATACTGCCATATAAAACGCCGTAATCGCTTAGAAGACTTCTGGCAAAGGCGTCTAGCTCCCTATCATCAATAATCCATCCACCTTCAGTAACTTTGTGGATAACGAGATTATCCTTTATCGTTGCGGTTTTGCAGCTTGCCACGCCGTCTCTGTCCGAAGGCAGAGCTGCCAACCCCAGCTTTCTGAGATTGTGGGGAGGCATGTTGGTAACATCCATTCCATCGAGAAGAACCCTTCCCGAAGGAATCTTTCTCATCCCGAAAATTCCCTCCAGGAGCTCTTCCTGACCATTTCCGGCTAC
>DSBT01000409.1 GCA_011045915.1 Mesotoga infera | reverse complement strand
TAGGTTATGAGGAAGGTAGATCTCTGTTTCTAACTCATGGTGTTGGCGTAGACATTGATAAGTATCAATTGCCCAAAGAAGTACGAGTAGCTGCCAGAAGAATGCTAGGGATATACGAAGAAAGTGTAGTATTCATTTGCATTGGAGAGCTGAACAAGAATAAGAACCAGAAATGGCTTCTTGAAGCGTGGAAAGAGATCCAAGATGGGAATTGTATGCTACTGATTGTTGGTGATGGAAAACTTAGGAGTAAGCTACAGACTTTTGTCAAAGAGCGAGACATTGATAAAGTTTTGTTCCTAGGATTCAGAGGAGATATTCCGGAGTTGCTTGCAGCATCAGATGTTTTGGTCTCTGTTTCAAAGACAGAAGGATTACCAAAAAACGTTATGGAAGCCATGGCCTCTGGCAAACCTGTAATTAAAACAAATGTGAGAGGGACGCGTGATCTTGTCAAAGATAACGAGACTGGTCTGCTAGTGGCGCCAGGCAGCGGTCATCAATTGGCTGAGGCAATGGTGACTCTTTCGAAAAACGAGAAGTTGCGTTGTGAATTTGGAATGAAAGGAAGGCAGTTAATTGACGAATTCTCCATTGAATGCGTTCTTGGGGAAATGAACGCACAATATTGGAGAAATGCGCGGAGATGAACAGACTGCTATGGTAGCTTATTCTGCAATACTCGCAGGAAACACCATTCGCATTTCTTTTCGTGGCGTGGCATTTTCTTGCGTGTTGTTTATGAGTGCCTTATTAAATCATTCGCAGAAGCTGTTTGGATTCAATCTTTCTCTGGCTGATCTTTTATTGCCAATCTCACTTGTTTCCTTGATGATTCTCGGGACGCTTCGTTTACGAGCGAGTTATCTTTCTTTCTTCGTGTCTCTTTCTCTTGTTGGTCTGCTATCTTCAGCGTTCTTGATACCAGGGATTACTTCTTATACCATGAGTCTATTGAGTGTCCTCAAAGGCTACATAAAGATCGCAGTTTCTTTCTTGTTTTTCTCTGTAGGCTACAGCCTAAATAGAGAGTGGCAAGGGAAGGTCATTCAGGCATATAGCAGAACTGCTATTGGGATTGGTCTCATTGGAGTCCTTCTTTCGATCTCTGGATCCGGTTTCCTTAGAGAGCAGTTTTTTTACGGATCTTTCAGGTTGAGAGGTCTAATGAGCGATTTGAACTACTTCTCGGTAATTCAGGCAAGTGTATTAGTGTATTGTATTAGGAATAGCAAGCTTCGAACGTTCTCGAAATTAGTTGCTTCATCGGTATTGTTGCTCTCAATAATCGCGTCAGGATCGAAAACGGGACTTCTCACAGTCGGTATATACTTTGCATTTCTTCTGTTTGAAAGAATTGTTGCTTCACGCCAGACAGTATTGCTCATGACTATCCTTTGTATTGTTCTGATTCTGGCTGTTCTTTTGGTTCCGCTGGTTTCATCTTTGTTTATCGTTGTGCTTGATAGTACTACCAGAGTAATACCTGCCTTTGCTAGAGTTCGATTTCTGTTCACAGACTTTTCTTACGCGATTTCCGAAGGGGGTTCTTCTAGAGATGTCGCTTGGGGAAATGCGTTCTATTTGATTCGTCTTTCCCCTTTATTTGGTACCGGATTTGGAACGTATTCAGACGTATCTAGTCTCGTGTTTGGTACTAGAGTAATTGCACACAACACTTTTCTGCAGATGTTTGCGGAGTGGGGTATTCCACTAGCTTTGACATTCTTTTGCTATGTCTTTCTGGTATTAGTCTCGGTCTCGAGAAGAATGACCAATCCGGATGAAGTGACACTCATTACAAGAGATATAATTATCGTTTTCCTTGTAGGCTCAATAGGAATCTCCTTAAACAATGCGCGAATGTTTTGGTTCTTTCTGGGAATCCTGACAGCATCCGCTGCACGCCCGAGCCGCGAAATACAGTCTAGGAGTTAGCTAGAATGGGAAAGCAAAAGCAAATGACCAGAGATACAAAAGTACCGCTAAGTACGCCATTGGTATCGGTAATTATTCCAGCCTACAATGCGGAAAGTACAATCATAAGGACTGTCAGATCTATCTTGCTGCAGAATTATGAAAACATTGAAGTCATAGTAGTTGATGATGGGTCTACTGATAACACAGCAAATGAATTGAAAAGCATCTCAGGAGACAATCAACGAGTACGACTAGTGACCCAGAACAACCAAGGTGTTAGTGTTGCAAGAAACAGAGGAATTCAAGATGCAAGAGGAGAATACATTGTGTTCCTTGATTCAGATGACTTTTTGGAGCCTGAGTTTGTTTCAGTTCTGGTTTCAATAATCAGTAGTACAGATTCAGACATTGCTTTCTGCAGCTATAGATGGGTAGATGAACGCGGGAAGAGTATGAGGTTGGTCGTCCCGAAGAATGATGAAGGACTTGTGAAAGAAGGTGAATCTGTACTTCTTTCAATCTTCGAGGGCTCTATGAGTATCTGGACCGGAAGTGCCATCTATAGAAAGGCCTTTCTCAGTAAGAATCATCTACAATTTGTGCCTGGCGCCAAAAATGGCCAAGATAGGGAATTCATCTGGAAAGCTGTTCTCAAGGCAAAGCGAATTGTTGGTACAGAAAGAATCTTGAGTAATTATGTTATCAGAAATAATTCTTTGGTTAAGAACAAAGATATATCGAAAGCACATACCCTTGGCTGTATACGGAGAATTGGAAAATACCTACGAAGTAATACCAGAAACGAAAGAATCTTGTCGATATTTGAGAAACGAATAGTGCCAAGAGACTATACGGCTCTCGTGTATTTCTTTGCTATTCGCGGCTTCGATAAGAGGAAACTTCTTGAAATAGCGAGAAATTCCGGATATCGGTCCCAACTCAAAAGAATTCGCCTTAGATATGCTAAGTTGTCTGAGTATCTAGCTACTCGAGCTTTGCTTCTTGCTCCAAGAGCTACGATTTTGCTCTTCCGCGTAGTCGGGAGACGCTTGAGAAAAGATTTGTTGGACTAACAATCTCTGTCAGAAAAGGGAGTGGGAGATTTGTCAAAGAGAATCTCAGTAATAGGAACAGGTTACGTAGGTCTAGTAACAGGAACGGGTCTTGCAGACTTTGGAAACAGAGTAATCTGCGTTGACGTAGATAAGGCAAAGATAGACATGCTAAACAACGGACATATTCCAATCTATGAGCCCGGTTTGAAAGAGCTTGTAGATAAGAACTTCAGAGAAGGCAGGCTTTCATTCACGACAGATATTGACAGAGCGATCAAAGAGAGCGAAGTCGTATTCATAGGCGTCGGGACTCCCTCCAAAGACAACGGAGAGGCCGATCTCTCATACGTTGAAGCAGTTGTCGAATCGATAGCTAAGAATCTAGACGGTTACAAAGTAATAGTTACTAAGAGCACGGTACCAGTAGGAACAAACAGATGGATCAAGAATGCAATTCTAGGGAAGTCAGGAAAGAACGACTTCGACATAGTCTCTAATCCAGAGTTTCTCAGAGAGGGGAGAGCGGTTCACGATGTCTTCCATCCGGATAGAGTAGTGATAGGCTATGAATCTGAAAGGGCTAAAGAGATCATCCAAGACATATACAAGGCGCTTTACTTAATTGAAACCCCCTTTCTCTTCTGCAATCTTGAAACGGCTGAACTGATAAAATATGCAAGTAATGCCTTTCTCGCAACTAAGATAACATTCATAAACCAGATAGCCAATCTCTGCGAAGCTGTCGGCGCAGATGTTCACAAAGTGGCCAAGGGAATGGGAATGGACGGAAGGATAAGTCCGAAGTTTCTCCATCCCGGTCCCGGATATGGTGGGAGCTGTTTCCCGAAAGACACAAAGGCGCTAGTGGATATCGGGAACAAATACAAAGTGGATATATCGCTTGTAAAAGAAGTCGTCTCTTCCAATGAGAAGCAGAAGGCAAGAATGGTAGAGAAGCTAGAAAATCTCCTTGCAGGAGAAGTGAAAGGCAAGAAGATAGGAGTTCTCGGTCTTGCTTTCAAAGCAGAGACGGATGACATGAGAGAGTCCCCTGCAATTGTCGTGATTGAAGACCTCCTCAAAAGAGGGGCAGTAGTTATTGCTCACGACCCTCAGGCGATGGAAAATGCAAAGACGATCTTTGGAGATTCGATAGAATACGCAGATAATGAATACAAGGCCATGAATGATAGTGATGCAATAATGATACTCACAGAGTGGAACCAGTACAGAGGTCTAGACTTGGAGATGGCCAAGAGACTTATGAAGGGTAACATTATATTAGATACGAGGAATCTTCT
>DSBT01000408.1 GCA_011045915.1 Mesotoga infera | reverse complement strand
GGCCTTATTGAAGAACAGTGATAGTGATATCAGGCTACTCTTTGGTAGTAACCTTCTTCCCATACACTCCGGCTCCGGGATCAAATCCCCTCTTTCGGGCTATCTCTTCCACAGTTTTTTGAAGGACATTCATCATAGGAATCGATGCAAGCACCTCATCGAGGCCCTCGGAAGTAAATACGGTCTCAACGCTCTCCTCTCTTGAGTTAGAAAGAGTTATCAAGTCACACTTGTCAGAAATATCACTGTGGAGTTCCTTCATTAAGTCGTAAGTGGCTCCGGTTGGATTAAGAGTAAGGACCACTGGTTTGTCTATCAACAGCTCAACGGGGCCATGCCTGAAAGCGGCGCCTGTGTAGAATATCAAGCTGATTTTCGCAACTTCAGCAAACATTAGTCTTGCCATCCTGCCCACCCCGATTCCAAATCCTCTGGCCACAAGTATCCTCTCCCTGCTTTCAGAGAGGAGAGACGCGAGCCACGAGACATCAAGTGTGAGAGCTTCCTCCATCCTGGAAGGCAGTTTGGAGAAGTCCATCCGCCTTGCCGTCTTAGAAGCTGCGATTATCAGCATCAAAACCATACTATTTACAAAGGTCTTTGTGGCTCCCATTGATCTTTCGTCACCTGCATTGAGAAGGAAAACTCTATCATCAGGGAAATGCTTTGAGGCACTGCTCTGGCAGCTGTTTGTTATTAGTGCCATCCTTCGTAAGAGGTCCCTGTTGTCTTGGATGAATCTTATCAGTTCAGCGCTTTCCCCAGACTGGCTTATTAAGAAAATTGTTGTATATCTTTTGAGTAGTTCATCGGATGCATAAGAGATTATCTCGGACATCTCTGCGCTCACTGCGTCGATACCGGAGGATCTGAGATAGGAAGCGGCCACTTCCGCAGCGTGGAGAGACGCCCCCATTCCTGTGAACAAAACTTTATGAAAGTCCAGCCCCTCTGCTTTTGCGGAGGTAACGTCGGAAGTTGAGATAAGCTTTCTGACCGCTTCGGGTTGTTCCAACATATCCTTCATGAATTTCGACATTCAGACCATCCCTTCTTCGAATAATTCTGTGATCTCGGCATCGTGTTTGGCTCTACTCTATGAGTTTATCATCAAAGGGCAGTGTTTTGACTAACTGCCCGAATCGGTGCAATAATCATTATGGAGGTGAAGATATGTCACTACTCAAAACAACGGATGGCACACAGATTTACTTTGAAGAACATGGAAGCGAGAAGAACGCACCGCTTCTAATACTGAACGGCATTATGATGTCAACCCCATCATGGTCAAGTTTCATTTCGGGTTTCTCCAAGCACTTCAGACTTATCTTGATGGACTTCAGAGATCAGGGCCGGTCAGAAAGAAAGGAACTGCAATACCACATCTCCGTTCATGTCAGTGATGTTGTCGATCTTCTAGATCATCTTAAGATTGCCAAAGCAAACATAGTTGGCCTATCCTATGGCGGACAGGTCGCAGAAATGCTGGCTATTGGCAATCCCGACAGAGTCAAATCATTAGTGCTTGCAAACACTCCGGCAAGGATCTCTCCATATCTCGCAGAACTCGGCGAAGCATGGAAGGAAGCGGCAGAGCTTTTCGACGGCGAGCGATTTTTCAAACTTGCAATACCTTTCATCTACTCAGATTACTTCTACAATCGAAACCTTGCATGGCTGAAGGAACGTCAGAAGATGTTCAAATCAACACTTGACAGACAATGGTTCGAAGGGTTCATTAGACTTATCTCTTCAAATCCCGATTTCAATGTTTTGGACGAACTAGATGAAATTCAGTGCCCAACTCTACTTATTGGCGCCGATCGGGACATCATTACCCCAATAGAAGAAATGAAAATGATCCATGAAAGAGTCAGAAACTCAGAATTTCTTGTTATAAAGGATGCCGGTCACGGAGCTTTTCTTGAAAAATCGGAAGAATTCATGACGGCAACTATCGGCTTCGTACTTAAGAATCGTTAGAAAAAGTGACATTATTGGAGTTATTCATCTTCTTTCATCGATAATCATCATTAGACAGCGCTCATTGCACTTAGTAATCGGAGCAGTTTAGTGTATTCTAAAAGTGAGAGATGATTCATCTTTCATTTATGAGAGATGATTCATGACGCGCAGATTATGTGAGGTGATCTTAGTGGGTTCAGTTCCGAAAATTGGAATAGCTGGAATCGGGACATACATACCTGAAGGATTCATGACTCCAGATGAGATTGCGGAGGCTACAGGAATTCCCCGAGACGTAATCGAACTGAAGTTTGGAGTGAAGAGAAGATTGATGCCCGGTCCCCAGGATACAACAAGCAATCTGGGGATTAAAGCAGCGTTGAAAGCTCTTAAGAACGCCGGTACTGATCCCAAAGATATTGATCTAATTATTTGGAATGGCGCCCAACATAAAGACTATCCATGCTGGCTGGCGGGATTAAAGGTTGCTGACGAAATCGGTGCCGTCAACGCGTGGTCTTTTGACATGGAAGCGATGTGTGGATCTATGATGGCAGGTATTGACGTAGCAAAGAGTCTTATGATAGCGCGCGACGATATCGACACAGTTCTTCTTGTGAGCGGGTACAGAAATGTCGATCTCATGAGTCTAGCCGAGCCCTCGACATCTTTCATGCTTGACGTTGGCGCTAGCGGAGCTGCAGTCGTTTTGAAGAAAGGTCATGAAGAGAATATTGTTCTTTCCTCTGCCTTTAAAGGTGACGGTTCATTTTCGGAGTTATGCGTGGTGCCCGTCGGAGGAACGAAAAAATGGCCTATGAATCCAGAAGACGCGTTGAACTATCATTTCTCTGTACAGGGAGACACTGCGGAATTCAAGAAACGTCTTGGCGAGACAACTATGCCCAACTTCTACTGGGTTATAAGAGAGTCGCTCAAAAAAAGTGGTTACTCACAAAGTGATATCGATTATCTAGCGATTTTACATTTCAAGAGATCGGCTCATTTTGCAGTACTTGAAGAGCTTGGACTGAAGGAAGATCAAAGTACTTACCTTGATTACTACGGCCATCTTGGGCAGAACGATCAGATTCTCTCAATTGAATTGGGTTTGAGAGACAGAAAGATTAAAGATGGTGACGTGGTGGTTATGGTTGGTGCCGGGTTAGGTTTCGTCTGGGCCGCAACGACCGTCAAATGGGGCAGATTTTAGGAGGCGAAAAAGTGAGAATGGAAGGTAAGGTTGTCATTATTACTGGTGGCGCAAGTGGTCTTGGTAGAGCGGCAGTGGAAAAGTTCACTCGAGAGGGTGCCATAGTCTATGCCTGTGATATGGATGTCGAAGGGCTTGAAAGTCTGAAGACGGAGTTCTCCGCGCTTCCAGGCAAAGTGATCCCCAAGAAGCTTAACGTTACAGACAGACCAGCAATAGCTGAGTTGATAAAGGAAATTAAGAGTGAATTCGGGCACATCGATGGCCTTGTAAACAATGCAGGAGTAACCAGGGATGCGCTGATTCAGAGAATGAGTGAAGAAGATTGGGACCTGGTCATTGATGTGAACCTGAAGGGTGTATTCAACATGACTCAGGCGGTTGCTCCAGTGATGCTTGACCAAGGTCAGGGTTCTATAGTCAACACCTCTTCAATCGTTGGCGTATATGGCAACATTGGTCAGTCGAATTACTCCGCTTCAAAGGGAGGAGTAATAGCCATGACGAAGAGCTGGGCTAAGGAACTGACGAGAAAGGGTGCGAAAATCAGAGTAAACGCCGTGGCGCCTGGATTCATTAAGACTCCCATGACTGAGAAAATGCCTGAGAAGATCCTGACGGCGCTCGAAGAAAAAATTCCTCTGAAGAGAATGGGACTCCCTGAGGAAATTGCAGATGTCTATTTCTTCTTGATTTCCGATGAATCAAGTTATTTGACTGGCCAGGTAATTGGCGTAGATGGGGGTCTCGTAATTTGAAGATCTCTCGAAGCGAGAGAACAAGACTTCAGATAAAGCAGGCGGCTGAAGACCTATTCAGCCGTCTGGGTTTCGAAATGACATCCGTGGCCAACATATGCAGGACCTGTGGACTGTCCAACGGTGCATTCTACAGACATTACACCGGAAAGGAACAGGTGTTCAAGGAAATAGTCCAGGACATAAAGACCGAATTCGAATCTGCTGCAAAATCGATAGCGGGTCGAGATGCGAGAGAGAAGTTCTTCAATCTATACAGGACGGTTTTCGACATTTTGTGGGAATCGAGAAAAAAATTTACAGCCTTTCACGAAGCCGAGTACAGGTTTCCAGATGTTGAAAGTTCTGTTGACAGAACTTACAAGGATGCGCTGCTTTCAACAGTGCCGGTAGATCAGCCCCCGCTTTCGATGCCGAAAATGTGGTTCCTGGTGGGAAGTTCAAGATTTACTGCTATCTACTGGATTATTTACAACGGGACTAGGGTTCCCGATTCGACAGTAAAGTCGCTCGTGGATTTCACTCTTGGTGGTTTTGTGAAATCAGAACATCTAGATAGTAGTGCGCTGGATTTTTCTCTAGACAGAGCGAAGGTGAGCAGCGCTTCCAAAGCGAAGGAAGTCATCCTGTTAGCCGCTGAGCGTCTTATGGGAGAGAAGGGATACTTTGAGACCTCCATTTATGATATTACGAGCAGGGCAGGCTATGGTCAGGGCACGTTCTATCTACATTTCGAGAGCAAAGAGAAACTGCTTCAAGAACTCGTATATCAAGCAAACAGGAGTCTAAGAAGAACGATGAGAGATGCAGTCTCCGGGGTAGAAGGAAGACTTAACAGAGAGATAAGGTCATACAAAGCATTTCTGCTTTTCATGGATGTTCACAAGGAGCTCTATAACATAGTACGCGAATCTGAGTTTGTGCAGCCCGAGACGGGTCGTTTCTATTATGAAAGACTTCTCACATCTTATATCAACGCTCTTGAAGAAGCAAGGTTGATGGATGAGATTAAGCCAATAGACTCTCGAGATCTGGGAGTTTTCCTCATGGGAATAGGACACTTCATGGGTCTTGATCTGCTTTTCGGCAAAGAGAATGACTATGAGAAATGGAATGAATATCTGGTAGAGCTGGCTTCTCTTATGGCAAAAGGTTATGGAGGTGCTTTTAGTTGAACTGGAATGGTGAATACAGGAAGAAAAAGATATCGATTGAGGAAGGTTTGAAGAAAATCAGATCAAACACGAAGATTGTTACAAGCATGGCCGCCATGGAAGCTCAGGGACTCCTGAAGAACCTCCACAGGGTTGAGAATGTTGAGAATGTGGCCGTTGCTACTTGTTTGAACATTGGGGAGTATCCCTTCTTTGTAAATAAGGAATACGAAGGTAAGTTTCTGAACGAGTCCTGGTTCCACTCGGTGGGTGCCAGGAAGGCAGTCAGTAACGGTCTGAGAACAGTTACCTACATCCCGAACAATCTTCACACTGCCGGTGTTGAAAGGATCATGGCAAATACACCAGACATCTTCTGGGGAGTCGCCTCTCCGATGGACAAAAATGGGTACATGACTGTTTCTTTATCCACCGTGTACGAAAGAGACATGGTTGAGAACGCGAAGATGATAATTATGGAAGTGAATGAGAAGGCCCCGAAAACTCACGGAGATACTCATGTACACATAAGCGAAGTCGACTATGTGATCGAGAACAGTTTCGAAATCCCCGAACTGCCGGATACTGAGCCTTCAGAAACGGAGATGAGTATTGCGGGTCACATTTCGTCGCTTGTTGAAGATGGTTCTACTCTGCAGATCGGAATCGGGGGCATTCCAAATGCCGTCGCAAAGCTTATGGAAGACAAGCACGACCTTGGAATCCATACCGAGATGTTTACGGAGTCGATGATTCACCTGTTCGAAAAAGGAGCAATAACAAATCGGAAGAAGAGTCTCTGGCCTGGAAAGTTTATTGCAACTTTTGCACTGGGGACGAAGGAAATGTACTCATTCATAGAAGATAATCCCGGGGTGCTCCTCCTGAGGGGAAACTATGTGAATGATCCCTACGTTGTAGCACAAAACGACAACATGGTCTCGATAAACACCGCGATATCTGTCGATCTAACCGGGCAGGTTTGTTCTGAAGCAATTGGAACGAGACATTACAGCGGCACCGGAGGGCAGCTTGACACACATAGGGGGGCCTCAATGGCGAAGAATGGCAAGGGAATAATTGCCCTTAGATCGACGGCAAAGAAGGGCACCGTATCAACAATCGTCCCTCTTCTTCCGCTTGGCTCACCGGTGACTGTTCCCAGGCAGGATATCGATTATGTGGTGACGGAGTTTGGATTGGCGAGATTGAAGGGTCTCAATGTCTTCCAAAGAGTGGAAGCATTGCTCAGCGTTTCTCACCCGGATTTCAGATCTGAGCTAAGAAAGCAAGCAAGCGAAATCGGATTGATATAGGAGGTTTCTTGATGAAGAAGGTCTTCATAGTTGGAGCAAAAAGGACTGCAATCGGTACTTTTGGAGGAACTCTTAAGGATGTTCCGGCGGTGGATCTTGGAGTGACTGCTTCGAGAGCGGCAATAGAGCACTCGAAAGTCGATGCTAAGAACATTGAAGAGACAATAATGGGCTGTATTCTAACTGCTAATCAGGGCATGGGGCCAGGAAGGCAAGTCTCAATCGGAGCAGGCGTGCCAATTGAGAGTCCGGGATATCTTGTCAACATGCTGTGCGGTTCCGGGATGAAATCTACAATGATCGGCGCTCAGGACATTGTCTCCGATGAAGCAGACCTTGTCTTGACAGGCGGCATGGAGAACATGTCTATAAGCCCTTATATGCTTGACAAAGCCAGATTCGGCTACAGAATGGG
>DSBT01000407.1 GCA_011045915.1 Mesotoga infera | reverse complement strand
TGTTTGCTGTTCAGAAGCTAAGTGAATCACCAAATTAGAGACGTTATTCAGCAAAAACTAGGATTGACGAAATACTTTAAATAGTCCAATGACCCCATTGGACACTCAAGCAATTCTGAGGACAGTCGCTATTGGTTGGAGAAGCCTTTCCAAAGATTTCAGGCGACTCTCGAAGATCGCGAAAACCTGTGATATGAAGTAGAACAGAAGGTAGTCGAAAAGTGTTCCGCTAATTCCCCATCACCAGGCGTAGATGATGTTTTCACACTGTGAGATTCCGAAGAGAACATTTCATTACGATCTGATACTCGGAATAATTGTATTCAGTTCACTGAGGAATTCTAAGAGATTTTTAAATAGCTAGTCCCACTCAAGTTATAAAGACTCTGAACACCAATGGATGATATCGACTGATCTGCTGTCAGAAAAGAAGTGCCGACAACTGAGAAGCTTTTTTGATTCTCTCATCAGCCAGCCAGACTGATCTTGCCGAAGAGACCTTTATTACCTTCAGCCACCGATTATTCCGAGAGAAACCAGGTGTGCTTGGCAGTTATCCAGATCCCTTCTTGGTCTTGATATACATTTCACGTTCACAAGATGTCTTTCGAGAGGGTTCCAGGATCTTCTGTTCAATCTAAACTTCGTTCCTGAATCGTTTCTGCCGAAAGCCTTTGTGAAAGATCGTGAATACTCTCTTTACAAGTTATCTATGTTGTTATTTTGAGTGTCGCGTTTTCTCGGGGCATCATGAAGGTATTCACTTCTTTCCCTCCGAATTTTAAGGAAACTCTAAGGAATGAATTGTAAAATAACGTGTACTGCTTGGACGAAGGGAGGTGCACAGGGATGAAGAAAGTAGTCATTATCGCACTTGTACTTCTTCTGATAGCAACTCTCACGTATGCCGTTGGCCAGAGACTCAGAGGAAACAAAGGTTCTCAACTTTCTCCTGAAGAATGCCCATGTTTTGTTGACGAGGATGGAGACAACGTCAATGATCTTTGCCCCAATGAAGGGGAGATGTTTCGTAAGCGCTTGAGGGATGGCACTTGCGAAAACGAAAAGGTCTTTGGCGGAGGAAGAGGACAACGAAGAGGCCTGGGTAATCGCTGAATGAGAGAAAATGCATCTTAGAGAGGGGGGTTATGCCCTCCTCTTTTTGTTTGCTCAGATTTGCTTTCGCCCAGTCCCAAAAGAGATTTGGGTTAACTACACTTCAGCCGGGATTCTTGTGTGAAGCGTTATGAATGGCTACTCGACTCCATGCTCTTTGTGAAAAGAGAGATGGTTTACTAGAATCATCAGGTAGCCTGCCAAGATAAACATCACGCTAACAACCGAAATGAAGATAAACAGATTGCCAAACGAACCGATTCCTTCCGGATATTCATCTGCGGGGTTTAGAAACCAGTAAGGGTAAAAACCTGTGAGACTTCCCCGTATGACGGCGCCAACTGCGTAAGCAAGAGGATATATTGCCCACAAAACGGGATAGAAGAACTTGTAAGAACTCTTCTCTTCAAACAGCAGCCAGCAAATTATTGCGGCCGACGGTGTAATATAGTGCAGCAGGTTGTTTGCGATTAAAGCAAGCCCTTCGGGTCGATAATAGCCCGAAAGAAGGAAATGGTAGACAGTCATTGTGACCGTTATCCATAACACTGACCCACCGGTCAAGATTCGTAATAATTTGTCGGCTCTAGGTGACTCTTGGCGTCTGCAATCAAATACGACATTTGCAAAGGCAACTATTGAGACGATGAAGTTGGTCTGCAAGGTGTAGTAACTGAACTGAGCAAGAGCATCAGAAGGTCTTCTAGAAAGTGACAGCTGCAATACTACTCCCAAAAGGGAAAGGCCGAGTACTGACAGTTCTGCAATTAGTCTTGACTTTCTCTTCTTCAAGCAAATCCCTCTCCTCGGAGTGAAGTCAACTGCTCGGGAGTGCTCCTCAATTTCTGCGTCCTAACGGTTATCAGGCAATAGAGAATACTGTCCCATTCCTTGGAATACTGGCTCCACTAATAATAGCAAGTTTCTTTGCGAAAGAGGTTTCGGCCGAAACTGGATTGAGAATAATCATTTCGTTCATTAGATTGAGTCTCACTTATGATTTTGCTTTTTGAAATGAAGAAGTATAATAAAGTAGATGTTACAGAGTTTTCAAAGGAGGAGGCTGATGAGTCTATTTGATCAGACCTCAGAAAAACTGAATAGTGAGGAAATATCTTCGGTGCTGGCGAAGACTGTTGGAACCTCTCCAGATAAGGTACAGAAGGTAACTCAATTGGGACTGCCGGCTCTCTTACAAGGTCTAACGCGCAACGCTTCAACTGAAGAAGGCGCCGAATCGCTTAACAGAGCGCTCGACCAACATAAAGATGAAACTGTTGATGACGTTAAATCCTTCATTTCAAATGCTGACAGAAGCGGAGGGCAGAAGATTCTTAGCCA
>DSBT01000406.1 GCA_011045915.1 Mesotoga infera | reverse complement strand
TCCTTCAAGGTTCCATCGCCAATATGAAGATCACTAAGGTATAGTTTTTTCACTGCGGTCCCCCTAGACCATAATACCCCAAATTCGCAGTCAAAATTCAATATTCTGTGAAGTTGCTGGTTCCAATATCGTTGTAAAGATGAGACAATATAACGATGGACAGGCTATGGTATTTGCTGGATCTTTCTCTAGCTTTGCCGCTCTTATTGAACGGTTTTGATGCGTTTATCGCAGCTCTTGGTGTATGTGTCTTTATTAGCTTTTCTATGCGCGGTTACGAGGGAATCACTTTTTCCGATCCAGATAAGCAGAAGGCTTCTTCCCTTGGATCCGTTGTTTTGTCTTGCTTATTCGGGGCTTTGTTGATTCGTTTATCACCATGGATAGCCCTACCTTCTCTGGCACTTACCGCTCTGAGATACTTCTTTCTATACAGGCTTTCTCACGAGAGCTTCAATGAAGAGAAGTTGATGCTTATCGAAAGAGAACCAATAGAAACCAAGAAAACCTACGACAGAATCAAGAGAGTACTTGACATAGTCCTCGGAGTCACGATACTCGTCCTGTTCGGCCCTGTCATCGGAATAACTGTGCTGACCTCAGTTATCTCTAGCGGAAGACCTGTATTTATTTGCCAGAAGAGGATCGGAAAGGACTGCAGGGAATTCGAAATGTATAAGTTTAGAACTTTTGAAACAAAGGCGGGTAAAGATAGGATTACTCGCCTCGGCAGATTCTTGAGACCTCTAAGATTGGATGAACTTCCTCAGATAATCAACATCATAAAGGGAGACATGAGCTTGGTCGGGCCAAGGCCAGAGCTCCCATCATTTCACAGCCTTGGAATGGAGAACATACCCGATTACCCACTAAGACTCTTAGTCAAACCCGGACTCACCGGTTGGGCGCAGATCAATTACAAGTACACAACAACACTTGAAGAGTACAAAGTAAAAACTGCTTACGACCTCTATTATGTCAAGAACAGGTCGTTGATGCTAGACTTCAGGTGTCTCTTGAAAACACCCTTTGCAGTGTTTCTGGCTCTACTGAGAAGCGATGGCTGAATAGAAACGAGGGGCACCTGGCCCCTCGGATTAACTTCTTCATCATAGCTACCCTTTGGCGATTTCCTCAAGCTCCTTCTTTCTCTCAATTACGCTCTTGCTGTTGTTCTTGTAATGAGTATGGAGTAGTTCGTGTGAGAGGTGTCCTAGGGGCTTCTCCAAATACTCTTCGTAAAGCTTTAGAATCCCGGGATTTTCATGAGATTTCCTGATTTTGGAAGACCTGTCAATACTATATATTGCTTCCATTCTCTTTTCCAAATAACCAGGAACACTCGATTTCGGTTGACCGCCGCCACCTATACAGCCACCTGGACATGCCATTATCTCGACAAAATGGTAGAAGGCTTCACCTGAACGTATCTTGTCCATCAACTTGACAACATTGCTTCCACCATGAGCAATCGCAACTTTTACTTTAGTGCCCTTCATTTCTATTTCGGCTTCCTTCACACCTTCGAGTCCGCGAGCAAAGTCGAAGTCAAGTCGTGGCAGCTCTTCCCCGGTGTAAACCTCATACGCGGTTCTCAAAGCCGCTTCCATGACGCCTCCAGTTGCTCCGAATATAACTGCAGCTCCTGTTGAGATCCCAAGAGGATTGTCGTATTCTTCCTCTTCAAGCGACTCGAAGGGTATCTTATGCATTTTGATAAGTTTCCCGAGCTCCCTGGTTACCAGAACCGCATCCGTCGATTGGGCACCTCTTACTTGAAGTGTATCTCTCCCCTTCTCATCTTTCTTAGCAGTACAAGGCATGATGGAGACCAGGTAAATGTCTTCCGGCCTTTTACCAATCTTCTCCGCGAAGAAAGTCTTGACAAGAGCACTCATCATTTCTTGAGGAGACTTGGCAGTTGAAAGGTTCTCGGTGTACTCCGGGTATAGTTTCTCCATCATGTTAACCCATCCAGGGCAACAAGAGGTGAACATCGGGAACTTTCCACCTTCCTTAACTCTTTCGAGTAGTTCCGAGCCTTCCTCCAGAATTGTCAGGTCAGCAGAGAAATTCGTATCGAACACATAGTCGAACCCCAGCTTTCTGAGTGCAGAAACCATCTTGCCGGTGCTAACGGTTCCGGGAAGTTCTCCAAACTCTTCAGCCAACGCAACGCGCACTGAAGGAGCCGTCTGCGCAATGAGAACTTTATCATGTCTCTTCAGTTCGGCAACAACATCTCTGAACTCCATCCTTTCGGTAATAGCTCCAACCGGGCATACCGCTGAACACTGACCACAATTTATACAGTCAGTAGCTGCAATAGGGGCTCCGAGAGCGGGTAAAGGCAGAACATGATATCCCCTATTTACAGGTGATAGAATTGATAGGCCCTGGAGTTCATCACATGCTCTAACGCATCTTCCACAATCAATACACTTGTTCATGTCTCTGAACAGCGATGGACTGGAAGTGTCATAAGAAACATTTCTGAGGGTCTTCGGGAACATGTCTTTAACATCGTATTGATATATCAGATCCTGAAACTCGCATCTACCATTCACATCACAGGTCATACAGTCATTGGGGTGATTTGAAAGCAGAAGACCAAGGTTGAATCTTACGGCCTTGTTCACTCTTTCAGAATTCGTCTTAATCTTCATTCCATCAGCGACCTGAGTTGCGCATGCGGGCGAGAGATTA
>DSBT01000405.1 GCA_011045915.1 Mesotoga infera | reverse complement strand
CAAGGACGGATCTGGTTCAAGCATGACATTTAGTAGAGTGTGCAAAGCCGAAATGACCTAGTAGTGTTTCGCTGTTGCAAGCAACGAAACTCGGCAAAGCCGTACGGAAGGTGATAATGTGTGGTTTGACATCGATATAAGATCCCCATTGCCGATCTACGATCAAATCAAGAGGGGGGTGAGGGAAGAGATCCTCAAGGAGAAACTTAAGGAGGGAGATCCTCTGCCCTCAATTCGTGAAATGGCCTCTCAAATCAGGGTTAATCCTAACACTGTTGCCAGAGCCTACAGAGAACTCGAGATGGAAGGCTTGATTATGGCAAGACAGGGATTAGGGTATATAGTAGTCAGTGACAGAGATCAGGTAAGAGACTACGTCTTTGAAAGCCTATCTACTGAGCTTAGGGAGCCCATCCTTCGTTTGAAGAAATCGGGAATTTCTCTGGAAAGGCTCCTGGAGGTGATTGAGAAGATATGGAAAGAAATGAATTAACCCTGGACATACAGAACCTTGAAAAGACTTATAAGGGTAATGTTGAGGCCGTTCGCGGGATCGATGTCAAGCTGGAGAAACAACGAATCTACGCGCTGCTTGGTCCAAATGGAGCCGGCAAAACGACGGTACTGAAATCCATATTGAGGCTGATCAATTACTCCGGATCGATACTTGTTCTTGGAAGACCCGTTGATGAGGTCAGGGAAATGATCTCGTTCGTTCCTGAGGAGAAGAATCTCTACGAGAATCTGGACATAGAAAAAACCCTCAAATTGATTCGCAGAATTTCTAGCAGATTCGACGAAAACCAGGCGCGCAAGTATATCGCACACTACAAACTTCCCTGCACAAAGAAGATTAGAACCTTCTCAAACGGCATGAAGACAGCGATTTACATCTCATTAGCTCTTTCAGCTGACGCAGATTTCTACATATTGGACGAACCGACATGGGGCCTCGATCCAATCATGCGAGACGACACTCTCGAATTCATAAGAGAAAAGGTGATTGCCGGAAAGACTGTACTGTATACGTCCCATATAATCCCCGAAGTCGAAAAAATCGCAGACGAATTCTATATTATGATAAACGGGAAGGTTAAGTACTCCGGTGACCTCGACGGAATCAAGGAAAAGTACAGAATCGTCAAGATGCCCTTTGACGAAAAGGAACTCGACAGTTGTACGGACTGTCTGGCGGCAGCAAAGGAACTTAACAGACTTTCGATAATAGTCGAAAACTCAGAGGCAACTGAGAGATTTTACAAAACAGATGAAGCAACCATTTCGATTCCTGATCTGGAGGAGTTTTTTCAGATTCTTGTCAGGAGCGAAAACAGAAATTCTCGTTGAGCGCAGGAGGTTAGGATCGTGATCGAAATTAGAAACCTTACGAAGATTTATAGTGGAAGTGTGAAGGCAGTAGATGATGTGAGCCTTACCGTTAAAGAAGGCGAGATATTTGGCTTTCTCGGACCGAACGGAGCCGGCAAGACAACTACTATCAAGATGATAGTCGGTCTGCTTCAGCCGACATCGGGAAGCATACACATCGACAATATCGATGTACTAACTTCGCCAGTAGAAGCGAAGATGAAGATGGGTTACGTTGCTGACGAACCGCTGGTTATGGAGAAAATCACGGGAGTTCAATATCTCAACATGATTTCCGACGTGTTTCTAGTTCCTCCGAAGACGCGAGCAGAAAGGGCCTCGAAGCTGCTTCAAAACTTCAAGCTCTCCGATGCCGTGAAAGACCCTGTCTCCACTTACTCTCACGGAATGAGACAGAAGCTCTCTCTCGTCGCAGCTCTCATACATAACCCGGATCTCTGGATCCTCGATGAACCAATAGTCGGTCTAGATCCGGAATCGGCCTTCATTCTCAAACAGATGATGAGGAATCACGTAAAGGCTGGAAACACAGTCTTTTTCTCTACTCACGTGATGGAAGTGGCCGAGAAAATATGTGACAGGATAGGAATAATCAATAAGGGCAAGCTGGAATTCGTCGGCACCGTTGATGAACTGAGGAAGCTTAGCGGCAGGGGAAGTCTGGAAGAACTCTTCCTGGAGGTGACAGGTAGTGAGACTGAAAATGGTGATTTCTCTTACCTCGACGCTGATTAACGCTCACTACAACATACCCAGGTCCCTATACCACTTCAAGAAAAGAGAAAGACTCTGGGAACCGGCATTAATAATAGGCGTAGTACTCTTGATGGTCTTTTCTCTTGGACCGCTATACATGAGCCTGCTGAACACAATGTACGATCAGTACGAAGCTGCGGGCATGAAACAGCTCTTCCTGGCCGGACCGTTTCTCATAGCGAATCTTTTCGGGCTGATCATGGGTGTTTTCCTTATGATAAGCACTTTCTTCTTCGGGGATGATATGAGCGTCCTGATCCCTCTCCCATTGAAGTCGACCGAGGTTCTTATGTCGAAGTTTCTCGTGGTGCTTATGGATCTTATGATCATTTCGATTGCGGTCATTCTTCCTGCCTACATTCTCTACGGGATAAGATCTGGAGCCGGTATTTCATACTGGATATTCATGGCGATAGTCTTCCTGCTCAGTCAGGTATTGCCGATAATGCTTTCGGCGATCATCGTTCTGCCGCTTTCTAGACTCTTCCGCTTCAAGAGGTACAGAGACAATATCGTCTACCTTATCAGCGCGCTTGTCGTCATTGGCTCCCTTGTATTCGTTTCCCTCACCAGCAGAGTTGACCCAAACACAAGCGCTGAGGAGTTCGCGAGAATTTTCTCGAGCGAAGATGCAATACTAAACAAGACGGCCGGAGCATATCCGCCGACGATACTCGTAGCTAAGGCTCTTAGCAAACCATTTATCGAAGGCCTTCTTTGGCTGCTCGCATTTATTGGGCTGCACGTTGCCGCCCTTGGAGTCTTTCTGTTCTTCGGCAACAAATTCTACTACTCTGTCTACTCGAGCCTCCAAGAGAATTTCGCCAAACGGTCAAAACTCAAAGAAGGCGAGATAGCCGATCTTATGGGCATACAACAAACAAAGTTCTCCGCACTGTATAGAAGAGAATGGTGGTACTTCCTGAAGGTCCCGGCATTCGCTTTCAACGGATTCGGGAATGTACTGGTCTTTCCGATTCTGCTCGTTATTGCGGCCGTTGCTGGCCAGACGGATCAGTTAGGTCAGATGCTGGACCAGTTTCAGGAGTACAAGCCGCTCTTTGTTCCAGTCGGCGCACTTGTCGCAGCCGTTGCGGGCGGAATTAACGGTCTTGCCTCCTCGATGTTCAGCAGAGAAGGCACCCTGATCAGGGAATTGAAGGTTCTTCCCGTTGCAATAAATGAAATTGTGAAAGTCAAATTCCTTCATATCGAGACGCTGAGTTTGATAGGACCGGCATTTGGCGCAATTGCCCTCGGTGTGATTCTTGGACTGTCTATCCTGGAAATGCTTGTAGTGTTTGTCGTTGGAGCGATAACCCTGACGTTCCTGAATATTCTTCAGATGATTATTGACTCGATGAAACCAATTCTCGAATGGGAGAACCCTCAGAGAGCTATGAAGCAGAACGTCAACGTTGCTCTCTCAATTCCCGTAGTCTTTGGTTACGTCGGAGGTTTTGGATATCTGGCATTCCTATTGAAAGACACAATATCTGGAGTCGTCATGACACTAGTATTGACGGCGATCGCCTTGATTGGTATCGTAGTTACATGGCCTGTACTAATGAAGAGAGCGAACAGGCTTTTCCTGAGAGATCTGTGAAGAAACCATGGCGGACGCAAGGCTGCCTTCGGCAGGAGGCGAGGCTCGCTTGCGCGAGGAAGTGATGCCCGGAGAAACGTCCGGGGAAGTGATGCTGGCGCTTTTGCACCAGGAGGCAAAAAAGCTATCTAAAGAAGCGTCTGGGGACGTTTCACCGCCTTCGTCGGATTGCGCTGAGCAACATCGACGGACGCAAGGCTGCCGAAGACCACGCCAGGTTGCAATGCCCGCTTCGCGTGGAAAGAGCCAATTTTCGCTTTTGAGATAACTCTGTGCATTGAGAAGAGCAGTTGCAAGATGCAAGTTCCAATTTGCAAGACCAAAAGCCAAAAAAACGATTGTAGTCTCTGGAATACAAGGTTTGGTGGAACCACAATCTGGGATATGGATGCTGAAACAAGTTCAGCATGACGAAATCTCCGACGAAGAACCAAGAACTTGGACGCGTAGCGTCGGAACGAAGAACAGGTCTTCTCGAAGGACGGGTCCATGATCTGGGACGAACCCTGCAACACGTTTATCATATGGAGGTTGGCATATGGCGAAATACCATCAGGAAACAATCGCAGAAGTCATTAAAAACCTGGACTCAGATTCAAACAAAGGCCTCTCCGGAGCGAAGGCAGAGGAGAGAATCAAGCAGTACGGTTTGAATGAGCTAACGGAGAAGAACAAACGCAGCGCATGGAAGATTCTTCTTGCACAGCTGAAGTCTGTAATGGTTATTATCCTGATTGTTGCTTCCATCATCACCGCCTTCATTGGAGAAGTAAGAGACACGAT
>DSBT01000404.1 GCA_011045915.1 Mesotoga infera | reverse complement strand
GCTGCCTTCATCTCTTTCCGCCCGATCTCTTAAAGATGGCTTCGAATCTATGTAATACCATGATATAATCGATCAAATTTTCTCTCTCCCTATGGAGGTTAATATGTTCTTTGCGATAATTCCGGCCGTTGTTTTCGGCTGGGCATTAGGGGCAAATGACGCTGCAAATGTCTACGGTACGGCGGTTACTTCTGGTCTCGTCAAATACCGTTTGGCAGTAGTGTTGTCTGCGATATTCATACTAGTAGGCTCCCTTCTAGAAGGTTCCAGGGGTCTTGAGACTATTTCCAGCGTTAGCAGCCAGACGCTACTCACTGCTTCCATAAGTACAATTGGTGCGGCGATCTCTATGACATTAATGACTTATCTGGGTATCCCATCTTCTTCATCTCAGGCAATGATGGGAGCCATTCTGGGGATCGGCATACTTAACTCCACAGTGGATTGGTCTGTGCTTACGAAAGTCGTGATCTGCTGGATTACGACACCAATCGGGGCTGCAATCGGTTCCTTCTTTTTGTACAAGATCTTTGCGGTGTTATTCAGAAGAATTAAGACCATTCAGGCTCAAGATCTTTCCCTGAAGATTGGAGCTCTCATTATTGGCGCATATGGTTCCTACGCCTTGGGTGCGAACAATGTTGCGAATGTTACTGGACCCTTCGCCGGAATAATACCCCTGGAAGTAGCTGCACTGGTAGGGGGGTTGAGTATTGCTCTCGGTGTACTTACTTTCAGCAAGAGAGTCATGTACACAGTCGGTAAGCAGATAACCTCACTCGATCACTTCTCAGCTGTGATTGCTGTCTTTTCTCAAGCAATCACTGTGTGGATCTACGCCCTGATTGGGGTGCCGGTCTCAACCTCGCAGGCCATAGTTGGAGCGGTAATTGGTGCCGGGCTGGCAAGAGGTTCAAGAAACATCAATTACAAGATTCTGCGAAACATCGCTCTTGGCTGGCTGCAGACGCCTTTAATCGCCGGTTTAGTCTCCCTTGGCCTCTATCTGCTCGTAAAAGCAGTCGGGGGGCTTTTCTGATCAAACTCTTCTCTTGAGAACAATTATCTCCATACGATCGGAACAGTCCTCAGAGAGATTCGCAATGTCGCCGATTGAAAGAACAAGTTCACGGAGCTGCCTTTTCTCAGCAAGTGAAATATTCATCTCGAAGATCTTCTTCACAAGCGCCCGCTCATGACTATCCTCGGTATTCTCAAGGCGTTCCGTCTCCTTTATCTTTTCCTCGGCCACGCTCAATTCCTGGAAGAGATTCACCGCCGCCTCTTTGGATGCCTCAAATGTCTCTGCTGCAAGCTGAACCTGTTTCAAGAGGTCGGTTTTCAATTCAGAAGGTATTACGAGATGCTGCAATACAATCTGATCAACCACGTTCTCGGCCTCATTCGCCACCTTGTCGAAAGACTCTGCAAGACCCAGAAAGTCGCCACGGAAATTTGGGAGGAATGCTCCCTGATACATCGAGTTTTCCATTTCACGTCTCTTTGCATCGGCTGCCGATTCCATTTTTCGCACCTCTTCCGAATAGATCTCCACAGAAGAAGAATCATCATTCTGGCAGGCAAGAAAGACCTTTTCAAGGTTTTCCAGGGTTCTCGATATGAAATCCAGATGCTCATTAAACAGCTGAATGATCGCCATTTCTTTCTTACCAAAAAACATTAGAGGTCCACCTCCGGGCTTCAATATACTGACAAATCCATTAGAGCCCCCGATTCCTTTCACTTCATCACACCCTGTCCTCAGAATTTACCGTGGTGTACTTGACAGACTCTAATAGATTCTATTATTTATATATTATGCCACTTTTATCTTAGAGTTATCTGGCAATCATTAAATGAGATCCTGGCTTGACTCGAAATTTCCATTATAGAAGAAGACAAATATCGAAGAAATCGCAGATTATGAAGATTAACAGCGAGCGGAGGCGGTATGGTGCAAATAACAGGCTACTCAAAAGAGTACACAGAACAGATGCTTCTCATGCAGAGTGTCTATGAGAAGAAGCATCCTCTTGCAGAGAGATTCGCAGTTGAAGATCTAAAGAACCCATTGCTGAATCGAAGAAAAAATGTCCTCCTCGCTGTCGAAAATGGACGTGCGGTTGGTTTCGTGAGGTTCCTTACGAGACAGAATTTCAGTAGGGATCACTTCCACCACGTTTGGCTTGACATAATATTAGACGAAGGTGCCGACAATAGCTTGATGTCTCTTCTTTACGAGACCGCACTCCCTTCAATTGTGGATACGACAAGCAACTTCTTTCCAGCGGCGGGAACAAGAATCTGTGTCAGAATTGCCGACAGCGAGAGTGAGAAAAGGGATTTCTTCTCAAACAGGGGCTTCACTCACTGGATAGACTTCGAATATATGGAAAGAGACTTGAAAAGTGAAATTACCTCTCACCCGTTTCCTTCAGGTCTTACAATTTCGAAACTGAAACCCAGAAAGTCTCCGGAAATCCTGAAATACCTCCTGGCAGAACAATCCAGTTTTCCAGACTCACCTCTCGAGTACAAGTATCTCCACTATTTCTTCAGCAGACCCCAATGGAAGAGTGAAGGTTTTATCCTCGCCTCACTGGATCCAAAAGGGAATATCGCAGGAAGCATCATGCTTTACCCCGATAATACTGACAATTCGATGTTTCACACCGAAGAAGTCTTCGTTGTCGAAAAGTGGAGGAAAAAAGGCGTTGCAAGAGCGTTACTGGCTGAGTCACTGAAGTGCCTTAAGAAAGCGGGAAAGGACAGAGCCTTTCTCTCAGTCACTTCGGACCGCGCTTCTGCGAAGAGGATGTACGAAGAAGCCAGCTTCAGATTTCTGTACAAGAGAGAAGTACTGGCGCTCACGATCTGAAAACTACTGCATTCAGCATTGTCTCCGTAGCTTTCGCCAAGATCCTTCGAGACTCAATAGAAGATTTGTAAACAACCCACTTATTTGTTTCTATATAAGTAGACTATAACTCCTTTCGTTTGATATTGAACTTCTTTTCTGCTATACTCTTTCGGGAGGTGAAATCATGGAATCGTCTGAGCTTTTCTGGGAAAGCAGCATCGAAGAACTGGAGGCCGGTTACAAGCTCCTGGACGGGGCTTATATTTGTCTCTTGTGCGGGAAGTCTTTCGAGAACGGTCTGATACATCGAATCAGCGGCGACAAACTTGTGGACGCAGAGAGAGCAGTTAGGGAGCACATTGCTGCAGACCACAGATCTTCTTTTGATTCATTTTTGAAGCTAGATAGAAAGTACACAGGACTCTCGGAGCAACAGCAAACCATGATGCAGTATTTCTACGAAAGCGTGGGCGATAAGGAGATCTCGAAACGCCTGGGATTAACTCAATCTACGGTAAGGAATTATCGTTTCAGGCTAAAGGAAAAGGCAAGACAGGCAAAAATCTTCCTGGTTCTCCACCAGATGATGGAGAAAAGCGTTGACGAAGAAGACAGAATAGTTGATGTACATAGAAATGCCACTATGATCGACGAACGTTATTCGATTACGGAATCCGAGCGGCTCGAACGCCTGTCAAGATTCTTCAATGAAAGTGGTGAGCTTATCAGATTCCCGAAGAAGGAGAAGGACAAGGTAATCGTCTTGAGGGAGATTGCCGGAGTCTTCAAACCAGGCCTCAACTACAGTGAAGAACAGGCCAATGAAATGCTGAAAACATTCTATGATGACTATGTCCTTCTAAGAAGATATCTCATTGAATATGGACTGATCGACAGGAAACCGGATGGTAGCGCTTACTGGCTGGTATTCTAATGAATGTTAATGTCAGTTTAAGTTGACGCGCTTAATTCCCGATACAAGCAAATAACGGAGATCCCCATAGCAGGACTTTACAGTTCTTAACATACAATGATGTTATAATTGTTTTAGTTATACAAACGAATAGCTACTCACAAACGGAGGTGATTCTTTGAAGTTGCTTACAAAGACTGAGAAGATAACAATTAAACGATTCGAGAATTTCGAAAAAGCTGACAAAGAGATAGGAATCGACAGGATTGTCGAGTTTCTCCATACTCATCTGGAAGAATACGGTGACGATAGATCAGCTATCAGAAGATCTATTGACTATGCCTTCTCCGACGAAAAGGGAAAAGGCGGGTTTGTTCTGGTAGCCATGCAGGGAGAAGAGATCGCTGGAGCCTCTGTGGTGAATGACACCGGAATGAAAGGCTATATACCGGAACACATTCTCGTCTATATTGCTGTCGACAGGACAGTAAGAGGGGCCGGTATCGGGAAGAAGCTGGTGGAACAGATAAAAACGCTTTGCAATGGCGATATAGCGCTTCATGTGGAACAGAACAATCCCGCAAGATTTCTGTACAAGAAGATGGGGTTCAAGACAAAGTATGCCGAGATGCGGTTTGCTCAAGAATAAATGGACGATAGACTACAAACCTCTTGGAAAAAACGAGAACTTGTGAGAGAATTAAACGCGATAATAATCATCGGCAATAGGAGGTTTGATCAATGTCTGACGAAAATGAAAAGAAGATACTGGTTGTCTACTACTCTCATGATGAAAGCACGAAATCGATTGCTGAGTCCATAGCGAACGAAACGAATGCCGATCTTCTCGAGCTGAAACCTTTGGATGAAAAAGGTGGAAGGAGAGTTAGATACATTTGGGAGGGGGAAAGCGTAAGCATGAATCCCATCCCATCTCTCGAACCTTTTTCTGTAGATCCGAATGAGTACGACCTCATTTTTCTCGGGTCGCCGGTTTGGGCGATGAGTTACGCTCCGCCAGTGGAGAGTTTTTTGAGGAAAGCTACGCCTTCAAACAAAAACATAGCACTGTTCTGCACTCATGAAGGCCTAATGGGAATTGTCTTTCAAGAAATGATCAGCAAGTTGTCTGATAACAAGATAGTTGGTGCGATCGACTTCTACGATCCTATTGGCTCGGGTGTCAAGTACGCTGCAAATGCAAGCGCAAACTGGGCGAGGCAAGTACTGAAATCTATAAGCTAAGGATACCAATAACCATCGGCTGTGCGAGACCCTTGTCGTCGAGCGATAGACAAGGGTCTCGTTTTTTTTGAACCCGCTCCAAATTCATCGAAGAGTGAGAAGCATGAGGAATCATCTGCCAAATGGAAAAAGCAGACTCAGTTACCTGACTATTTCCTTCCTCTAGAATAACGGTGACAGTAGTTTCTGTACGCAAGCAGGATGCGGTATAATCTTGGCGAATGATTTGAAAACCGGATCTTAGAGGTGATGATTGTGTTGGAAGATTACAGGTGGGTCTATTTGATCATCCTTCTGCAGGCAGTTCTACTCGGAGTTGTGCTTTTCTTTGGACAGAGCTTGACTCTCTCCTCTGCCCAAAGCGGTTTGTCTCGTGGGGCAAACATAAGGGAAATAGCTGGTGATTTGCTACAGGAGCATTTTGAAAGGTGTGAAGATCGATCCCTTCCCCCAGACTCAAGAATTACCGGTTTCATAATAGAAGATATTAAGATCCGTGAGGAATCCTTTGACTCGGCTGTTTTATTGGCTTCAGTTTCTTTCAAGCCTTACGATATTGACATTTCCAGATGGGCTGTCCAAACTTCTCGTGACGGTCAGTGGATAAAAGACCTTCAGTTAACAATCTACCTGGAAAGAGATCAGTCGGGTCGCTTTTCGATTATTCGAACCGACCCCTCTATTTAGAAGCCTTCTTTTCGTAGACCTGAAGACGATTCTTTCCCTTGTTCTTTGCAGCGTGAAGCGCCAGGTCAGCACGGTATATAGTACCGTCGATATTGTCTCCTTCTCCCAGATACTCTGTAATCCCTATGCTCACTGTTGCAGCAACGTCCTCTTCCAGGCTTCTTTTCTCGAGTCGATCTAGAATTCTCTTCCCCATGGACTCGGCGCCTTCTATGGCAACTCCGGGCAGGATTATCAAAAACTCGTCTCCACCCCACCTGATTACCCGATCGGAATTCCTGATAACCATCTTAATAGACTCGACTACCCAAGAAAGAATAAAGTCACCATACATATGGCCCTGGGAATCATTTATAACCTTGAAATCATCGACATCAAGCATCATCAATGAGAGAGGGGTGGAGAATCGATTCGATTTCTCTATTTCCACAGCAGAATACTCCGCCAGCCCGTACCTGCTCAGCGCGCCAGTTAGAGGGTCGTAATAAGTGAGTCTTGTGATCTCTTCTCTGCTTCGAATTCTGCTTATTGCCTCCGTGACATGTGCCGCGAGTAGTTCTGCGAGCTCAATATCCTCGCTGTCAAACGCGTCCAGCTCAGTCGATATCGTTTGAAACACTCCAAAGCTTCCCAGCGGTATGCTCAGCGCGGACCTGTAATCACTACTTCTGGGCCTTGCCTCCGGGCTTTTGGAAATATCGGGAAAGACGAGAGTCTTTCCCTGCCACAGAGTCCTCCCGGCAACTCCTTCATACTTGCTATAGCGTTCCTCACCATCATCTGGAACTGAATTGGTCACTCTCTTAACAACGAGATCTTCCCCCTCCACAATGTCCAGACTGTATACATCGAATTCCAGAATTCTGCAGGACGCATTTACGAAGAGATCGTACACTTCTTCCTCCGTATCTGCCTTAGACAGTTCAAGGGCCACCTCATGAAGTCTCCTTATCTTGTTTCTGCTCATCCGAAGCTCACGCTTGGCTTTCTCGCTTTCGCTAATATCAATCGAGTACTTGACGCTAGCGAATCCAGAATCTTTGTCTTTCAGATCAATCACGAAACTTCTAAAGTACTTGGTTTCACCTTCGAATTGAAGCGACTCAACAAAACTCTCTTTCGTTGGGGTCATCTCGTGGCTTAGAGTGCTGAAGCCAGCTTCCTTTGCGATTTTGTTCAACCACAAAGAATCGCTGGAACTGTCTTTGATAGTAACTGCTACAGGCGCGTTCTGAACGATCTTCATGAAGGCGGCAGAAAGAAAGTTTCTTCTACCTTCGCTTGCCGAGTGCCCTCCTAACTCTTCGAATCTGATCTTAACTGTACATCCGTTCTTTTCGACCTTTGCCAAATAATAACGCGGCATTCCAAAGGCCCTTGTGCAGCACGCTAGATCAGTTCGCACGCCATTGCTCGCCCTCAAAACAATCGACGACAGATCCTCAATTCCCAACATTGAGGAAAGTCTTCCAGTATCGCTGAACGCAGAGAAGAACTCACTCAGAATGGAGTCTGATTTTCCGGATCTAGTACTATCTATAAGAACGATGTCATCTTCATTCACACAGAAGACTAATTCGAACTCCTCCATTTCTCGGTTAATGAAATGAAGAGACTTCGATTCAAAACTCTTAAAAGGCATCACAATACCCCTTTCTCTGAACATTCTAGTGCACCTTCCAACTTCTCGGCTCAAATGTTATGCAAACCCATGCCACCAGAATGAAAGTCATTGAATGATCGCTCTTAAGTTAGTATAATGAAGGCGTCGACAAAGAAGAGAACTCTGGGATGAGATTAACATGAAAAGAACTTATCAATGGACGACAAAGACCACTGCGCTTATAGTAGTTCTGATTATCGTAAAATCCCTTGTGTTTTACGGTTATACCGCTGAGCTTGCAAGGGCATCTCTGCTGCTTGGAACACTCTCCTGGTTGGCATTCCTCCTGCTGCTATTCTGGGTGGTGTTCAGAGGGAAGTTCTTTCTTCTGTACTGTGTCATCTCGTGTATTCTCTTCATTGATTTCCTGTACTTTCAGTACTTCGGTTTTCTGCCCTCGGTGAAGGAACTTGTTCATGTCGGACACGTGGGTGCGGTAAAAGACAGCATAATTTACGTCCTTCATCCGGTAAGCTTCATTTTTATAGTCGATTTGATACCTGTTGGTTTCTATCTGAGAAAAAAGACTTTTACTGTCGAAGAATGGACAGGAAGAAAGCCTGGGTACACGGATATCCTTATAGCAATTGTCATGCTGATAAGCCTGATCGTACCTTTTTCCTCGGAAGCGCTGCAGTCTTACTTTGTCTTCAATAGATACGGTGTGCTCGCCTATCACATGTATGATCTGGTGAAGGCAATCCCCGGAGTTGACAAGGGAATGGCCGTTGACGATAGAGTCTCGTACAACGGTTACGTCAACAAGATGGCGGAGGCAGGCAAATACTTTTCTGTTGCAAGAGACAGAAATATCATCATAATACAACTAGAGTCATTCCAGGACTTCCTTGTTAATTTCACCTATAACGGTCAGGAAATTACGCCGAACTTAAATCGTTTGGCATCGGCTGATTCCATTTATTTCAATGAAGTGTATCAACAGGTTGGAGCGGGCAATACTTCTGATTGCGAATTTGTTGTTCTGAATTCAATGCATTCGCTCGGAGAAGTCTCCGTGTATCTGACAAGAGAAGACAACACTTTTTACAGTCTGCCATCGCTTCTCAAGTCAGAAGGCTACTACACAGTTGCATTCCATGGCAACAATGGGTGGTTCTGGAATCGGGAGAAGATCTATCCGTCGTTAGGTTTTTCCGATTTCATAAGCCTTGAGGACATGGATAGCGATGAGATTATCGGTTTTGGACTTAGTGATTTCTCGCTGTTCAGGCAAACGCTGGAATATCTAGAAAGTATAGTGGAACCGTTCTTTGCATTCATCGTGACGCTCACGAGCCACAATCCGTATGAAATTCCCGAGGAATTTAGAAGAATCGAACTGCTTCCCGAGCACGAAGAAACCCTCTTTGGCAACTACATTCAGTCTGTCAATTATGCAGACAGGGCTCTCGGCGAATTTCTAGAAGGTCTTGAGGAGGCGGGGCTGTACGAAAACTCCCTGATAGTCCTATATGGTGATCACGCCGGGCTGTACCCATTCAACAAAGAGAACAAAGACATCTTGACCGATCTGCTTCATAGAGAATATGATTTCGCGCAGGCGATGAATGTACCGCTGATCTTTCACATGCCGGGTTCCGACCTTAGAATAGTTGACTCTAAAGTTGGCGGCCAGATTGACTTCTTCCCGACTTTTCTCAATCTCATTGGAATTGTTGAGAGAAACGGGATCCTCTTCGGACGTGATCTCTTGAATGCTTCACGGGGATTCGCCGCATTAACTCACTACGTCCCCGAAGGCTCCTTCATAGATAACGACAGGGTGTTTATCATGTCAAGCGACGGAATTCTCAACAACAGCAGCGCAATTGACAGGAAGAGCGGTATAGAGATAGCTCCTTTCAGTTGCCTGGACGGATATAAAGATTCCATACAGCAGATAGCTGCGTCGAAGTATTTCATACTCAACGACTCGATATCGAATCTGACGGGCGCAAAAGGCGTCAAAGAAGACTAGACCCTGAAAGCGGAAGAATCAAGAGAGGTTTCGCTTCGTCGCTATGCATGAAGCACTGTCTTGTTCCGCTGCAGAAGATGTCAAGAGATCTATCGTTTCTCCATTCTCCCTGAAGAAGTTGATTTGACACGAAATGTAATCTGCTTTTTCTTGCTTATCCTAATACGCACTCTTGGTCGATTTATTCCTTTATGCCTGTGCCGACAAGACTTTTCACGAAGAGATTCTGCAGCAGGAAGAAAACGACAAGCGTCGGAATGACCGCAATCATAGTCCCGGCCATGATTATCCCCCAGTTATTCGCTGATTCGGCATCGATAAGCATTTTCACTCCAATTTGCACAGTCTTCATCTTATCTTCCATCGTAACTATTAGGGGCCACAGATATATGTTCCAAGAATAAACAAAGTTTATGATTGCCGAGCCCGCAATAACCGATTTAGAAAGAGGCAGAAGTATCTTCAAGAAATACTTGATAGGACCGGCGCCATCGATCCTTGCAGCGTCCTCCAGAGAAAGAGGGATCGTCATGAACTGCTGTCTCATCAAGAAAGTGTTTGTTGCACTGGCCATAAATGGGATAGTCAGCGCCCAGTAAGTATTTACCCACCCAAATCTGTTCATTAGCGAGAATAGTGGAACAATCATTATCGTTTCCGCCGGCAGGAACAGCGTTGCAAATAGAAAACCGAAGGCCAGTCCTCTTCCGGTAAATCTGAAGTTTGAAAAGGCATATCCCGCCAGTGTTCCCGTTACTAGCTTGCCAAGAGTAATCGCTACAGATACGATTGCGCTGTTTAGCAGGAG
>DSBT01000403.1 GCA_011045915.1 Mesotoga infera | reverse complement strand
TTCATATATGATCTTCGGTTCGCTGAATATTATTACCACTTTCGTAACGGCCATAACCCTTGGACTGGGAATCGACTACGGAATTCACATGATCACGAGATTATCAGACGGAGCTACTAGAGATAAGAATCCAGTATCTCTTCTGCTTAACTCTTACAAAGCGCTCATAAAACCTCTATCGGCAAGTATGATCACGACTGCGCTGGTTTTCGCGATTCTTGCGGTTATTAGCTCGCCGGCCATTAGGGAGCTGGGGATTCTCTCCGCAATCGGTATTGTTGTCTTCTTTATTGTAATGACAGTCTATCTCCCGGCAATTTCGATCAAGACCGTAATGAATCCGGGAAAGAAGGCAAACATCCACCTGCTCGACAGGTTTTTCCTGAGAATCTCGAAGGTGATCTTGAGATTCGGCGTGGTTTTCGGAGGAGTTGTCTTCATGCTTATTCTGATGCTCAGCTATCTTGGTCTGAACAATATAAGAAGCTTTTCCTATACTCCACCTGGATTGATGTCAACCGACTCAGAACAGATCGCAGTTCCCACCCTAATTGAAAGAACCTTCGGGGGAAGTATTATAAACACGGTGCCATTTATACTTCCTGATACAGATTCTTTAAGAAGGGCGCATGAGGAAATCGATCAGAACCCGAACTTCAAGAGCTCCTTCTCAATACTTTCTGTTATCGAAGGAGGAGAGGGAGATTACATAAACCAGATGCAGCAAGTTACCAGAGAAATCGATGCGCTGAGGGACTCTCCGTTAATTGAGGCCGTTTTCAAGAAAGCAAATTACTACGACTTCGTTGTGGAACTCCTTGACAGAGCGGAATCCATTGAAGGGTCGAATGATCTTATCGACCTTGCTACCGAGGTCATACCGGAAAGCTTGAGGGATCAGCTTCTCTATGAGACTGCCAGTGGTGAGACGTATTTTGTTCTGAATTCCGAACCATCATCGACAATCTATAGAAACAACGTCATAAAGATTATTTACGATAGTCTCAGTCCTGAGCTGAGAGCTTCTTTCGGAGGATATCCCAAAGTCTTCCATTACCTGATGGACCTTGTGAGAATCGTCTCCCTTCCGATATGTCTGGTTGCCTTCGTAGCAATCTTTGTCGTCGTTTCTATAGAAAGAAAGTCCATCATAGATGGACTCAAGACATTAGTTCTAATGGTTGGAATTCTGATGTCGATGTTTGGTTTAATGGAAGTGATGGGAATTGAAACGACTTTTGTCACTGTAATCTCTGCCCCGCTGATAATTGGAATTGGTGTAGACTCACTTGTTTACGTTATACATAGTTCTAGGGATAAGAGGAGCACAGAGCTGGCTAGAACCTTCAAATCAATAACCATGTCTTCGGCAACGACCATGCTAACCTTCTTCTCATTCATTTTTGCAAGGGGAAAACTCCTTAGCACATTCGGAATAAGCCTCGGATTTGGGGTTCTTGCCTCACTTGTTGTTGCAACCTTTCTAGTTCCTGTGCTACCATGGAACAGCAAAAAGAAGATCGGAGGTTGAGATATGCCATTACATCTTCTGGTGGCTTACTATGTAGTTGATCATGCATTTGTAA
>DSBT01000402.1 GCA_011045915.1 Mesotoga infera | reverse complement strand
GGCTTAGCGAAATGGCTTCGCTTCCCAAAGCATATAACGAAAATGGGCGGTTTCTTGACAGGGATGGTAGTATGACTTCAGATCCATCAGAAGTGGTTGGCTATCGTCTTCCAACTGAAGCGGAGTGGGAATTTGCAGCACGCGGAGGTACTATAAGCCAGGGTTATCAGTATTCAGGAAGCCAGAAAGTTGAAGACGTAGCTTGGTATAAAGAAAACTCGGAAAATATGACGCAAGTGGTTGGTTCGGTTCAACCTAACGAGATCCAGTTATTTGACATGAGCGGTAATGTCTGGGAATGGTGTAGCGATCTGTTTAGCATCTACAAAGCTAAGGAACAATTCAATCCGTTTACATCTTATTCCAGTTCCAGATCACGAGTAATCAGGGGAGGTAGTTGGGCAAATAACGAAACCTATTTGCGTGTTTCTTGTCGTCTTAGCAGAGAACCTGAAGTTGCCAATAATACTTTAGGATTTCGCATTTGCAGGACTGATATTGATATCCGTATTCCTGTTATTGGAAGAGTAGATGGTCCTAATGGTAAGATCTTGGAACAAGACGTGACTTTTGTGTGGAATGGAAGCGATTATGATGGTTTACTCGCAGGTTACCAGTACAGAAAAGATGGCGGTGAATGGGAAGAATTGTTTGAATTGAAAGACAGTTATACGTGGCGAAATGTTTCAGGTGGAAGTCATACATTTGAAGTCAGAGCAGTCGACAATGATGGATTGTACTCAGAATCTGTATCCTGGTTCTTCTGGAGAGTAATAGAAGGCGACAGGGTATTTGTGAAAGGTGATTATTCTTCTATAGAAGAGCGCTTAGTTAACGTTAGCACACTAGATCATGATTTCACTATAGGCCGATATGAGGTAACAATAGCAGAATTTCGAAAGTTTTGTAGTGCTACCGCTAGGAAAATGCCGAACGTTAACCTCGTATCTAGCGATAGTTGTCCTGTGTTCAATGTCAGTTGGTGGGATGCGATATCCTACTGCAATTGGTTGAGTGATAGTGAAGAGCTTCCAAGAGCTTATAATAGCGACGGCAAACTGCTGGATGCTGAAGGCAAAGTTACTGAAGATTTGAGAGAGGTAGTTGGATACCGACTACCCACAGAAGCGGAATGGGAATTTGCAGCCAGAGGCGGTGAAGTTAGTAATGGCCATAAGTACTCCGGCGGTGATGATGTCGAACTTGTGGCTTGGTATTCTGGCAATTCTGAAGCAGGTTCCGGATTCTATACAAGAAAGAGAAGTCCGAAAGAAATTGGCCAAAAACTACCAAATGAACTGGATCTATTTGACATGAGTGGAAATGTCTGGGAATGGTGCACAGACTCAAATAAAGCGATAAGAGGGGGTAGTTTTGAAGATAGCCTATCGTACGTTGTGGTTACTTCACGAAGAACAGTGCTCCCCGATGTCAGTAGCGAGTCTATTGGGTTTCGAGTTTGTAGAACAATATCGAACGAAAGTCACAACAGGGCTCCTTATACACCAGTAAATCTATTCCCTCTAGACAACGTTGTATGTCACTCAACAACAATAACTCTGATTTGGGACTGTAGTGATCCGGACGGGGATGAAGTCACCTACGAAATCTGTTTTTGGGAAGGTACTTCACAACCGCTGATAGCAAGTGTTCGCAGAGATTTGACATATACCGTTATAAATCTTGAACCTGAAACAACTTACTACTGGAAAGTAGTAGCGAAAGACAGTAAGGGAGGAAACATCGAGGGACCTGTATGGAGATTTACAACATCAGCAGTTCCGGAAGGAATGGTACTGGTGGAAAAAGGGAGCTTCACAATGGGCGACACGTGGGGTGGAGGAGAAAGTGATGAAAAACCAACCCACAAAGTGACGTTCACGTACAACTTTTATATAGGTAAATGCGAGATCACATTCGACGAGTACGATGCCTTCTGTGAGGCTACAGGCAAGAGCAAACCCGGCGACCTGGGTTGGGGAAGGGGTAGCAGACCAGTTATATACGTGAGCTGGAACGATGCGATAGCATACTGCAACTGGTTGAGTGAAAAAGAGAAGCTTCCGAAGGCATATGACAGTAACGGTAATCTACTGGATAAAGACGGAAAAGTAACGACAGATCCATCGAATGTGGTCGGCTACAGACTGCCAACGGAAGCAGAGTGGGAGTACGCTGCGAGAGGGGGAGACAAGAGCAAAGGGTACAAATATTCCGGGAGCGATAACGTAGATGATGTAGCCTGGTATTGGCAGAATTCAGGAGACAAATACCTTACAGGTGATTGGGACGCGGACACAATTGTGATGAACAACTGCAGGGCTCAGGAAGTTGGAAAGAAGGCCCCTAACGAGCTGGGCATCTACGATATGTCGGGGAACGTGTGGGAGTGGTGCAGCGACTGGTTTGGAAACTACTCAAGTTCTGCGCAGACGAATCCGTACAACAACAGTGGTTCCGCCCGGGTGAATCGTGGCGGTAGCTGGGTCAGCAATGCGGCGGACGTGCGGGTTGCGTATCGCGACCGCTTCTCGCCCTCTAGCACGGACTTCGACCTCGGGTTCCGTATTTGCAGGACGGTGCCCTGATTTACACTTTAGCCTTTTTACGTTTTTACCCTTTACTGCGGCTGCGAGCGCCGGGCACGGAGTAGCCCGCAAGCGCGAGAAGACGCAGAAGATATTGGAGGTTCTATGGTCTTCAGCATAATAACGGTTCACTCTGTCATAGACTCAAGATACGTGAGCCTTACGATGATACAAGGAATGTGCTAATTCATTAAGAAATCGAGTTTTTAGGTGGAGTTTAACTCAATCCATAGCTTTTTGGAGAAGTCCGTTAACAACCAAAACATACAAATGGGAGCAATTGTACAAGGAGGAAATCTTGAATCTAAATAAGAGCGTTCTTGCAAAAACTGGGTTTATACTGATTTTTGTTGGAATTGTGCTTTTCTTCATTGGGTTTGCCGTCCCCGATGAGGGAGTCTATGCAGTATTTATTTCAATAATGCTGCTTTTACTTGCACCATTGTTATTACTTTCCTCCCTCGATTTTCCAACTGCAGAACAATGCCTTACTTTGGCTGAGAGTAAACTTCATCCCGGTGAAGTCGTAATTGCCTCGGTTTTTGTTCATCGTTTTATGCAGGGCGTTAATTGGGACGGTAAGCAAATCAGCGGGTATGTCAAATATTTCATTGTGTTCACGAACTATTTCCTGCGGATGTATTTGCCTAAGAAGAAATGGCCGTGGCAGACTGAAGAGGCTCGGTTTTCTAGAGAGGATACTATGGGTTGTGATACACTTGTCAATTACTCGTTTATCAATGCTGGTTCAAGAAGACAGGACTTTTCTATCAATTTCTGGACAGGTTCCGTTGTCGGGTTTACTGAAAAAGAGGAAGATGCATACCAGCTTCAGCAAGCAGCAGATCACATTCTTCAGAGGCAACGCATAGGTGTTACTCGAGGATCAACTAATCTATCTCAAGAAATAGTGGAGTTGAATCGATTGATGGAGGAGGGATTGATAACTGAAGATGAGTTTGGAAGAGCAAAAGAACTCTTTTTGGGAAAAGCCAAAGACGATCGTGATTATGTAGTGAAGCTTCTGAGAAATCTGTACGTACTTTATAAAACTGATGTACTCTCTGAATCGGAGTTCAATATGAAAAAATGGGATATTCTATCCAGAGAGAAGTGATTTCTTTCTCTTTGTTTTGACTCAACTTTGACAGCAACGGATCTGAAAACAGGTAAACAAGGGGACCAAGACTTAAGGTTGTTCAAGGGCATTACATTAAATAGGGACTCTATTTTTCACTGCCTTGAACACTACAAGGAGATCGTTGAGAAATCGAAAGCAGAAACAAGCTAGGAGGTGCTGCCTTGTAGTTCAATAAAGGTGAGATCTACAAGCGGTCGCTGATTCATGAAGAGTATGGAGGGAACAGGCACGGATTTACATGGTCAGTCTCCAACCCTTGAAATAAAACCCGGAAATCATCGGGTTTTTTTGATACGCAAACCATTGCATTTGGTTTTCTTTGTAACAATGAATATAATAGTGAACAGACGCAATCTGATCAACTTCGCAACTCTGAG
>DSBT01000401.1 GCA_011045915.1 Mesotoga infera | reverse complement strand
TGCACACTGGACAATGGGGATATTCTATATGGCTGGATAATGGGAGCCGGATGAATCGAGAGGTTCAAGTCCGGTTCTGAGAGAGCCTGGGGGTGAAATCCCCCTGGGCTACTCACCGGTTGGGGGTAGGAAAGAGCGGAATAAGACGCAAGGCTGCCTTCGGCAGGAAGTGGGCGCAGCAAACGTCTCGACAATCCTCTCTCTCGTTTGACCGGTTGATCATACGTTATTGGTGGGGAGTTGGCTCAGAAGAGCTTTGCTTCATATCTTGCTTTCTTGTATGAGCTTGAGTGTCTCTCTTGTAGTCGCGACTCTTATCAATGCTCTTACTCGCTCTCCAAAGAAGTCTTTGTCTCCTGTAACAAACACATCTGGTCTAGCCTTAATAGCGGAAGCAAGAATCGGAGCATCGTACTCGTCTCTGATTATCTCAATACATTGCTCCACTTCGCTTCTGTCTGGAAAGGGCAGTATTTCTGCATCAATAGACTGGAGAATACCCTCGTAATCTTCGATCATACCTGGGAACTTCCTTCTCAATACTCTCTCAACCTCTGAAACACTGAACTTTGCCAGCAGAAACACATGATTGGAATGCACAATGGTATGCAAGAGGAGTCTTTCCATTCTGTCGAGAACAATGCCTGAGAGGAATGTGTTCGAGTCAATCATCACTCTCATGGTAAATCTCTGTGAAGAGCTTCTTTCTGACCTTTTCCAGCTCGTTTTCCAATTCTTCCTTAGTATAGCCTCTGGCCTCCGCCTCTTTCTGAAACTCCTTGACTATCATGTCGAAAGGCGACACCAGCTGATAGATTATCTTATCTCCTTCTACAGAGACCTTGAACCTGCTGTCGGGAGTGATCTTCAGTTTATCTCTCGCTTCCTTTGGTATTGTTATTTGTCCTCTCTCCGTTGGCCTAAGCAATTTGGTCGACACGCCATCACCTCCAACAAGTAATATGATATCATGAATTCATATTTCCTATGTACGATCAGTTTTCTTCATAACGATGCAGTTAAACGAGATATATTATGAAGTCAACACAACTTTCATCCCAAAGCAGGTCGGTTTCATCAGAGCGGTTGTTGTAGCTGGGAGGCAACCACAGAAGAAGGGAAGGGAACAACACGCGGGGTTCGGGTCTGGAGTCTGGGGTTTGGCGAAAAGAGTCGATTTGTTCTGCAGTCATCCCGGGACTGATCCGGGATCCAGGGTCTTAGGCCTTCAGCTGAACGCGGCAGCATTTATAACTCTACTCTCTCTTATAGGAGGACGGCAGATCGCCGACGGCCAACGATCAATTCTCGCACTCTCGAAGCGAAGCTCTCGACAATGCTCTTTCTCGGTCGATCTTTTCGAAGGACGGTTCCATGATCCGGGATGAAGGACCAAGGGCGTCTCCTCACAGCTCATAGCGTCACCTAGCAAGCGCCCAGCGATTCTTATGGAGCCTGTCAGTCCCTATCTTCGTGCTGCCTGCAGGGACGCTTTCAAGAGCAAATCCCGTGCAGTCACCCTGAACAGGAGACCCCAAACAAAAGCATTTTGGGGCAGGCCTTCAGGGCAGGCTCAACATGATGATGACAGTTTTTTCTTGCTTTCCGTCATTCTGACATGCTTTTGGTCAGAATCTCGATCTTTGAAACAGTTGCAAGTGACAAGTTGCGAGTTGCGGTGTGCCAGAGCAAAAGCCAATAAAATCTATAAGTCTCTTGAAATGCTCTTCTCGGTGGACGGCGGACCGTTGACGGACAACGTTGTCTTCGTCAGCTATCAGCGGTTCTTTCCCCGGCCTATCGCATAGACAGCTGCACCGATGATTCCTGCGTCATTTCCCGAAAGCGACAGAACTACGTCATCAGGCGTGTACAGGGATGATCGAGAGAGCGGTGCGAGTTCTTCTCTCAGGGTCTCCAGGAAGCGAGTACCGAGCTCACATACTCCGCCCCCCACAACAACTACATCTGGATCGAAACTGAGGAAAACCGAATCAATCATTATCGCGAGATCGTCTGCCACGGTATTGACGGCCTTTTCAACCACCGGATTTCCATTCAGATACTGTTCAATGAGTGTTGCTCTTGTCATCTCGTGGCCTGCAGCGGCAGCCGCAAGGCTGTGAATGAGCCGCATGGAGATATACTCCTCGGCACATCCGGTCTTGCCGCAGTTACAAGGCTTTCCGCCGGGATGTAGAGTAACGTGTCCGAATTCCCCTGCTTCTCCCCTTTTTCCAGGCAGCGGCTCGCCGTTAATGATTACTCCACCGCCAAGACCGGTTCCCACCGTCAACATGACAAGTGTTTCTGTGTGAGGATAGTTGCAGAACCATTCACCGAGAGCAGCGGCGTTTGCATCGTTCAGAACGGCGGTGTGGACGCCCGTCTTCTCCTCAATCAAACTCTTAAGCGGCATCCCCGTCCAGTTCGCGAGGTTTGCCGTTGCAAGGCTGACGCATCCGGTTATCGGGTCGACCCTGCCGGCCGTTCCTATGCCGATTGCATCGAGTTCATTAGAGGTCAGTTCTTCCTGAACTATCTCCATGAGCTGTTCTTTGAGGTCAAGAGATGTCGCATAGAGCCTTTTTCCCGACAGAGCGCCACTTGAATCGACTACCCCTGTCTTGATCATCGTACCGCCTATGTCTATACCTAATGCAAACATTCAAACACCCCG
>DSBT01000400.1 GCA_011045915.1 Mesotoga infera | reverse complement strand
TGATAACTGATAGTTCTGTACAACAGGAGTCAAAGTCAGCGATTTCGAGATATTTCGATTCAGTACAAAAGTCTCCGTATAAGTCTCATAACCCGCTTTGGATACACTAAGATTCTTCGTTCCTTCTTCGAGGGTGACATTTAATGGCGTTCTGCCTATTGAACTACCGTTGATTTGTACCATAGCGTCACTTGGGTTCGTAACCAGAGAGAACTGGTACTCCTTAGCGAACTTCTGAAGATCAATTCTCACATCAAGTGTTTGCCCACTCACAATAGTGAACTGTCTGGTTTCGGTCCTGTAACCGTTCATGTACGCTGTAACCATGTGGTTTCCCGGATCGAGGTCTATGTTAACGGGACTCCTACCTACCATCTTTCCGTCAACGTATAAGGTTGCATTTGACGGTGTCGTGCTTATCCTTGCTCGACCTGTGGTGGGCATAATATCAAGATAGAACCAGGCTGTGGAGACCGCGTACTCTTGCTTATCTATCACCGGGATTACTTTCATGGTGACGAAGTCTTCTGCGCCTATACTAGCCCTAGGGAAGATGTCTCCCGATTCAGCCCTCACCATAAGATCATCAAGGAAACCAAGAGGCGATGTGGATGCCACTATCTGGAAGATTTCCTTACCGCCACCGGTTTCGCTGGTCAGTTGAAGCCGGTATCTGGTAGTTGCATTGTCAGTCGGAAGAGAGTAGGTAACACCGGCCTTCAGCGCGTTGTTCCGGTCATAGCCGTTAGGGAAGATAAGCTGAATCTCTCCGTTTGGCGTTATGTCGTAAATTGCAACATACGCGTCTTTGTTCACTTTGAAATATGTCTTCACTTCTTCACCGGAATAATAAAGAGAACCATTATCTCTGTCAAGCCAAATAGAAACTTCAAGGCCTCCCTGAGGCTGTTCCGGCACAATTATGACTTTCTGCACATCATAAGTCACTACCCCAAAAACTGATATTGCCAAGAAAAAAAAGAGAATGACTAATATTGTCTTCTTCATATTCTCACCCCTCCCATTATCAGGTATTAATTAGACTGATTTTCATCAACCTCGTTCAATGAACCTTCAACCGCTCTTCCGAACTTATTATACTTCTTCACAATTCCAATAATTACAAGTGAGATTAGTGCTCCAAAACCTAGACCATATAGACTCCTGACTATGTCGGTCCAGAGAGGAACGGTCGCATGGCAAAACGTGTTTACAATTGAAACGATCGCAAGAGATCCACCTGAAGCGATAATCGGACCGAGCTTTCCTTTGATGTCGAAAGAAAAGTGAAGAAGCAAGGCAAGCAATGGATAGGCAAGCAATTCTTTGAAGCGCGGCCGAACCACAAGAAGATTATCCAGGAAGTCTCTCAATGATCTTTCCAGATCAAGCACAAAAGTGAAGTTACCACTTCTCAGGATATAGTAAGCTGCCGCCACAATAACAAGCGCAACTACCAGCAAATCGCCCTTCGTAACCTTCTTCCCAATACTCCTCGCAAAACCGCTGACAAACAACCATCCAGGAAGCGCCACTAGAGATAGTTTCACCCCTCGAAAGAGTTCAAGTCCGTTCCGGTAATCTGCTCCAACCATAGAAGCGTTCACAGCGAGTCCAAGGAAAACCGAAAACGAGAAGAAGAGAAGAAGTCCCTTGAGAACTCCCATTTTCAGCGAAGACACTTTGAGATATATGGCAAACTCTCCCGATATAACGGCTAACGGAAGACCCACGATCGGAAAAAACAAGAACAAAGCAGTACAGATAACCGCAAGCATCGGACTGATAGACATCAGGAGGACAAACACAAAAAGAGATGACAGAAGTACGAACCTTGATGAACCTGTCCTTGGAGAGACGATCTCTCCAGAAATCAGCCCTCTGTAATTCAGATCCTCATATACTTCGGAAACCAAATGATCGTAGTCGAAATCGTCGTCAGGTGTCAAAAAAAGTATTGCATCAACACTTCTCTCTCTTATTGACCTCAGGTATCTCGTTACTGCTTTCTGTATGTCGTAGTTTGGATACTCTTTCTTTTTCAAGTTGTGCACGCGAAACACCAGAGACTTGTTCTCCCTTGCCCTCAGAACATCAAGGACATAATGGCCTCTTTCATCAAACTCCATATATCCTGCATAAGCGGAGTGGCTGTCAAGAATTGAAGCCAGTTCCGAAACAGTATAAGGAGAAACGCCAGTAAGAATTACGGGTATCTGGAGTTCCAAAATCTCTTCAAGCCTGAACCAGTCTTCTCTAAGATCGACCAGAACGACTGAAGATTCGAGCGCGGTTGCTGTATCAATCTCCTTTACATAAACAAGCTGTTTGGAAGGAATTCCTTCAACCTCTTTCTCAGTTATCACCGCCGCACTGTTGTAATTAGAATCCAAAGCGATTCTCCAGGGAATGTAAAGAAGAGACAACAGCAGTCCAACAATGAAAGCTATTAGGACTACTCCGTTTCCAAGAGTTACTGTATTCCTTGTTCCTTCGTTTCTTTGTCTTCTTCGAGGCTTCTTAGGTCTAACTGGAATTTCCGCCAATACTTGTCTCTCCTCCCGATTAGAAGATAAAGAAATAATACAACACCGATAAGAAATGGAGAATACGGGAGGAGAAAAACTAACCTCCAGCTCGTAATCATTGAACCGAGACTTGATCCAAAAACCTTATTGAAAGCGCTATTAATATCTCCCTCATCGGAAATTTCATCTATTACTCTAATCAGATCTCGGTAAGTATATCTCTCCAGAATGTAACCGGCAAAGCTTGACACCGCTCCGTAGAATACACCCTGATCAGCCTTCTGGGGATATCTCTTATCAAAAGCCGTGAAATCAAAAAAGGCGGCTCTAAGCTCGGGCCTGTTTGTCCGAGTATGGAGATTCTGAAATCCTTCTGCAATAAGCTCATGGTACCATAGAGGGATTTCATCGGGATTAAGACCTTCACTTCTCAGATATTCGAAGAAATAAACGTGGGCAAGTTCGTGTCTAGCAACTCCCGACCTGTAAGAAGAGGTGTAGAGAAATATCTGATAAATCCCGTTGTTATCAATCGCTGCAGGTTGCTCGTGACCTTCGCCCTTAAGAATCGAAAGGCTGTACTTCACCGAGAAATTGTAGATCATTGATAGCTCCGCATTCGCCTCTTCTATCTCGTTTCTGATCTCCAACTGACCAAACCCGGAAACAGCTGCCAGAGTAATGGCTAAAATAAGAAATATTGACTTCATTTAAGGTTGGCCAACACCTTCTGGAGGTCAACAGCAAGCTCGGATGCGATCTCGATTCTCTTTCCATTTTCTCTGGTGAAGGAAAGTCTGGAGCAGTGAAGAAAATACCGTTTCAGTCCTGTTATCTTCTTAAAGTCTTTATTGAACGCCCTGTCACCATATACATCGTCTCCGACAACCGGATAACCTGCCTCACTCAACTGGCGGCGTATTTGATGCTTCTTCCCGGTAAACAGATCAACCCATAGCAGCGAGACCGATTCAAAGCTTTTTTCTACCTCGAAAGCCATTGACTCGACAAATTTCTCTCTCCGGGAAATTAGCTTCCGGTTTTTCTCAGGAATACCTTTCACGAGCGTTTGGTAACCCTTTTCTACTCCGCGTTCTCTAAAGAGCTTCGAGAGTTCTCTTGCCGCTTCGGGCGATTTAGCGAAAACAATCACCCCGGAAGTGTGCTTATCAAGCCTATGAACCGGGCGGGGTACAAAGCCTCTGGCATCTCCGTATGCCATCAGTCCTTCGATAAGCGTTACTATCTGAATTCCCTTACCGGGATGAACGGATATCCCCGAAGGTTTATCTACAGCCACCATCAAGTCATCTTCGAATAGAATAACAAGGGGAATTTCGTGAGGCGTAAGTTCGCGCGATTCTTCAAGACGCTTGAGTCTTGAAGGATCTCCTGAAAAGACTACCTGAACCACATCTCCAATCTCCAGTCTTGAGGAACCGTCTTTCACTCTCTCTCCATTTACTCTGACGTTTCCCTTTCTCAGAAGCTTGTAAATCGATGAAAGCTTGAGATCCGAGAGTTCTCTTCTCAAGAATCTATCAAGCCTCTCATAGAAATTCTCTTTCACAACTTTCAATTCTCTGTCGATAGAAATCACTCCACAAAATTTTAAGGGGGCTTCAAGCCCCCTTACAAACCTCAGTCCTCAACGCCCAGACCTTTGTTGATACTCTCCACAATGTCTCCAACAGTAGAGATACTCTCGATCTGTTCATCCTCAACCTTGAAATCAAACTCGTCTTCAAATGCCATAACCAGGTCGACCAGATCAAGGGAATCGGCTCCGAGATCCTCGGTAAGATCGGAATCCATGGCGATTTCATCTTCTTCCACACCTAGTTTCTCAGAGATTATGCTTTTCACTCTGTCGAAAACTTCATCTGCTGTCAAAGGATTTCCTCCCTTCGAATTCTTTCTGGAAATCGGAACAATTATATTGATCGGAAGCTACAAAGTCAAATGGC
>DSBT01000399.1 GCA_011045915.1 Mesotoga infera | reverse complement strand
TTAATGCGTAGCCTGTCGATTCCCTTCACCTATCTTTTCAAGATAACTGTAATCGGTACGTTCTTCAACGGGATTACTCCCTTCTCCTCTGGAGGACAGCCTGCCCAGATTGTATTCATGCAGAGAAGGGGCATTCCGGTAGGTGAATCGACTGCAATGCTGGTTTCAAGGTTTCTGATTTATCAGTTCGTTATAACATTTCTCGGCGTTGCCGCAATTCTCAAGGCATATCCCCTCGTCGCCGGAGAGATTTCCAATCTTGCCATTTTGTCTATCTTCGGGTTCGCACTCAACAGCCTCGTTCTTGTCGTGCTGATCCTATTCTCACTGAGTCCCGGATTCACAGAAAAGCTCATTCGTCTCGTGATCGGCTTCCTATGCAGAATTAAGATAATCAAGGAGGAAAGAACGTTGATCGAGAAAGCCATGAGAGAATTGCGCTTCTTTCACTCTTCCATGAAAGACTTGATAAGAAGACCAGTTACTCTAGGCATTGCATCGCTGAGCACCCTCGCTCAGTTGATCTGTATGATATCTATTCCCTATTTTGTTTCGCTTTCTATCGGAATTCCTGTGAAGTATATGGAGATCACCGCCGTCCAGCTTATTCTATTTCTCGTCGTTTCTTTGATTCCGACCCCCGGCGCAAGCGGCGTCTCTGAGGGCGGGTATGTACTTTTTTTCAAATCATTCTTCGGAGAAGGGATCGGCGCTGCGCTGCTGATTTGGAGATTCTTCAGTTACTATGCCAACATCATCTTCGGTGGGCTGCTAACGGCACACGAAATTGGGTTCAAGTCTAGATCTCGTTCCTGACAATCTTTTCATAGAGACTCAGCGTTCTATCCACATTGGCTTCAGCAGAGAAGTCCTGAGAAATCTCAACAGAACGTTTCGACATTCTTTCCATGAGCTCTCTATCTCTAAGCAGCTCAATCGCCGCAGTAGACAACTCTTCTTTTGAGGGGCACATAAAACCGTTCTCTCCATCCAGAACCATATTCGCAATGCTGTCATCCTTGAAGGCCACTACCGGAAGACCGGATGCCATGGCTTCAAGCGTAACCAAGCCAAAGGTCTCAGTATGAGAGGCAATCATGAACGCATCACTGCTCTTGTAGGCTAATGTAATCTCATCTGGCCACTTCAAGAAACCTGTGAAGTGGACTCTCCCGCCAACACCCAAGTTTCCAGCAAGTTCCTTCAGTTTGCCCTTCAGAGGTCCGTCTCCAACTAACAGCAGATGGGAATCCGGCAGAGCTGCGTTGATCCTGGCGAAGTTCTCGATAAGTTTGTCTATACTCTTTTCTTCTCCCAGTCTGCCGACGAAGATCAGAACCTTCTCACTATCGCCAATCTTGTACTTGTTCCTAAACGATCTGATTTCATCAATATCTGGCTCTTGCATGAAAGGAGTCAGGTCAACGCCATTTGGAATGACCTCTATATGAGACGAAACGCCGTAAGAGAGCAGCAGCTTCTTTATCTTGATCGAAGGCGCAATGACCGCTCTATTCTTGTCGCAAAACCTTCTATCCTGACCCCTTATATATACTCTCAAAATAGGCTCCATAAAAGGGATATAATGAACATACTCCTCCATCATTGTATGATAGGTCGTAACTCCGGGGACATGCAGATTCGAGATTACGAGACCGGACAGGTAGCCGACTATCAGTGATGTATGCGAGTGTACAACATCGATATCCAGACTTTTCACAATCTGAATGAGTTCCTTGAAGTTCGTCGGAAGGCCAATTCTATGTTGCTTCTCCCACGGAAATCTCAGCGAAGGAACACGGTAGACGTTCTCCTGAATGCCGGCTTCGGGGTGATCCACTGTGAAAATGTAGACATTGTGTCCTCTTTTCTGAAGATTCTCCTCAAGCATTCTGATCATGGTAACCACCCCGTTGACCTGAGGAGAATAGGTATCACTGAACATCGCTATGTTCATCATATGCCTCCAAACGTCTTGACACCAATTGTCTTCTGCTTTATAATCTTTACTGTCTTGGGAGATCGTCCAATTGGTAGGACAGCGGACTCTGGATCCGCCGATGGAGGTTCGAGTCCTCCTCTCCCAGCCAGGGGCCGAGAGGCCCTATTTTTTTGCATTGGCAATTGCAAATAAAGTGATCTCCTTGACACCGCCTTCTCTTAGAACTCTAGCACACTGGCTTGCAGTTGCACCGCTTGTAACTACATCATCGAAAAGAATAACCGAAGCGCTTCTTGTTTTCTTCCTCAAAAAGAACTTGTCCCTAACATTATCTATCCTGTCCTGCATCTTCAATGTTGACTGAGGAACAGTCTTTCCCGAAATCGACAGAACATTGTCGATTTTAATATCGACCGTTCTTGCAAGATGTCGGAGAATTCTTAGGTTGGTGTCAAAACCTCTCCTAATGAATGCCTTAACAGATGTTGGAACCGGGACGATTACATCGGTAGATGGAGCGAAGGCGTCTATCATTTCGAAGACCATCTCTGCAAATAGACGAGCCACGCCCGGGCGGTCTTCAAACTTGTAAGCACGAATAAGCTCTTTCAAGGGGCTTTCATACTTCCAATAGGAATGAGCCGAGTCTATGTTCACGAGCTCAAAGGGAGCCATTATCGGACCTCTAATAGAACTCAGACATTCTTTGCAGAGGTAGTCAGCGGGGTCGATTTCCCTTTCGCAGACCAGACAGTAATTAGGTAAGAAATGGGAGACGACTGCCTTTAGCATCAGATCCACTTCTCCCTCTTAAGTCTTCTGAGTTCGCGCAGAATCCGGCTCCTGCTGACTGCTTGAACATTAGTTCCGGCTGGAAGAGAAGCCAGGAGCTTTTTCGAATACACTCTGTTAGGGTCGACTATCCTTTTGTCAATTACAATCACTACTCCGTGATCGCTCCTTGTTCTTATGAGTCTTCCAAGGCCCTGCCGGAAAGCCGTTATCATCTTTGGATAATAGTACTTGTTCATACCTTCCACGAAGCTCCTCTTTCCGTAATGCTTAATTCTGGCTTCAATTAGCGGTTCATCGGGTCTTTCAAAGGGGAGCTTGTATACTATCAGTAGCTTAAGCTGTTCACCAGGAAGATCTACACCCTCCCAGAATGCCCTTGCTCCGAAAATCACGGACTTCTCTGAATTTACGTGATCTGCAAGAATGGTTGTCGGACTGTCCTCCCTATCTTGAATGTGAATTGCCATATCTCCAAGTCCGCCGGAGATTTTGGAAAGAGTCCATTTCATGTCTTCATAAGAAGTGAAAAGCACCATTGAACCGCCTCCTACTATCTTCAAAGCGTTGAGCGTTATATCCGCCGCGCTTTCGAGATAGGTTAGCGAATTCGGAAGATAGTCGGGTAGATCGGCCGGTACGAAGAACTTCAGCTGCTGCGTATAATCAAATGAAGTTCCAAGCCTAACCGCTTCATTGTTGCTGCTTGTTCCCAGTATTCTTCTTGCGTAATTGAAGCCATCGCTACCCCTACTGTAAACCCACAGAGTCGCAGAGATGAAAATCTTGACGCTCACATCGGGGAAGATTGATGCCATCAAGGTATCGTTTTCCACAGGTGACGAGATTATTCTAAAGCTATTGGCACGCCCTTCGAACTGGCTTACATACACAACCCTCGATTCCTGAGAAGCAGTGATACCCGCTATCTGCTTCATCCATTCCCTTGTTTCAGTGAGAATCCTGCTTGCTTCAGCTTCCAAGCCATCTATCTTTTCATTTCTATCCTCCACATCATCCAACATCTGTATCGTCTGGGTACCAATATATACATGTGTCTGAAGAGTATCGGAAATTCCTACGAGCAAAGGTATCGTCACTTCGAGTTCCTTTTCAGTGAATGTAGTTCGGCTTCCAGATTCGGATCTCGCTGTGACTCTAACAAGCTCTGCGCTCTGTTTGTCCAGACTAGCGGTTGCTTCTTTGAGCTTTGTCCACAGTTTTCTCAAGAATCCCTCGTCAAAGTGCCTCTTAAGAAATCCAAAGGAATCCCTAACAACTTTTATGAGTCTTCTCACAGTACCAGCCAGTTCGTACGGCTCAAGACGATAGCTCATGGCCTGTGTCAAGGAAGCCTCGAGCTCGTGTGCCTCATCTACAACGAGATATTTGAATCGCGGGAGAAGTGTTCCGATATCTTCTCGCTCTTCGGCGTCTCCGTCGGAAAGTCTTATGTTTGCTTCGCTAAAAAGGAAGGAATGATTCGTGATAACTATGTCGGAGCTTTTCGCGTTTTCTCTCTGAACGTAGTAAGGGCAGATCTCGAAGAAAGGGCAGAGTCGTCTGGTGCAGTCGAATCTGTTTCCAGAAATCATTCTTCTCATCTCTTCTTTCAACGGAAGCGGATCGAGATCTCCTTCACCAGTAATCATTGACCAGATGAGTATTCCTGAAAGTTCCTTTGACATTTCTTCATCCAACATCTTGTTGAGAGCGAGGTTCACAACCTCAAAGAGCTTTCTGGCACAAAGATATCTTTCTCTACCCTTCATAACAGAGACACGTAGATCATCAAGGTTAGGAAAAGTCTTCAATATCTCCACATCTTTCTTGAAGAGCTGATCTTGAAGGATTCTTGTTCTTGTTGAGACAACGGCCTGATTCATAGTCGAGATACAGGCGTACGCAACCGGTGCCAGGTAAGCAATGCTCTTTCCGGTTCCAGTACCGACCTCGATCATCAGATTATTGTCTCTTTCAATTGATTCAGCGATTTCAAGAGCAGTCATGAACTGCTCTTGCCTGAACTCGTATCCCTTCATCGAATCCTGCAGGAGTCCACCCTCACCGAACACCAATTTTACAGTCTTCTGAAGATTGATCCTGGGATTGCCCCTTTCTCTTCTTTGATTCCTCTTGAGAGCGGAAAGTACATAATCCTCCCAAGGATCCAAAAACTCGCTTTTCCTGAGTGAAAGAAGGAGGAAGTTCTTCAGTCCACCGCTTTCTACAGTCTTCTCGACTATGGATGAGAGCCCCGCCGGCATTTTCTCAAGAGCCCTTCTGTACTGTTCGATCCTTGTCTTGAGATCCCCAGACTCCGACTGAAGAAGAAAGCTTCTCAGATATCCTTCATCGACAGCTATCTTTTGTGCATATTCGCTATCCAACGGCCCATCCACGAAAAGGCAGTCTTCGCCTCTCTCTGAAAAGAATGAAGGAAGGTCTTCGATATTTACTGAGACAAATGGAGAATTCTGAGAAACTCGTCTCAAGCTAATTTTTGTCTTTGTGTTCCGTTTGAAAACATTGCCTAGCAGAATCTCTCCCAAGAAGCACCTCGAAAGAAAAAACCGGGCTACAAACCCGGTTTAGTGGTGCCGAGGGCGGGACTTGAACCCGCATAGGCTAAACTGCCCACATGGACCTCAACCATGCGTGTCTGCCAATTCCACCACCTCGGCAACTTCACACGTCAAAAATTATAACTTGACCGGATTCCTTTGTCAAGAAGCAAATAGCGAGAATGCTTTATATAAGCATATCAAAACCGAGTTTGGAGAGCTCTTCCTGAATTAAATATCTGTCGATAATGGCGTTCTCGTATTCAACTTCAATCACTCCGCTTGCTACATCTGCCTGGGCTTTGACTATTCCATCAAGCAGCTTGAGTCTCGCTACAATCTCTTCCGCATCGTTCTCCGAAATCTCGTTTCTTATTTGAAAAAGTCTTATTACCCTGGGCATTATTATCCCCCCAATATAATCCCTTCGTCGATGAGCCTTCCGCTTAAAGCATCTTTCGGCCTCATAGGCTTCTTTCCCGGGAACTGTACTAAGGATATAATAACATTTTCGGCACCGCAGCTTACAATCATTCCTCTATCATCGATCTTGACTACTTCTCCGACTTGACCTACTTTCTCATTTCCGCATAGCAGGCTGGCTCCGAAAACCTTTGCCATACTCCCTTCAACACTCACTCTCACTCCAGGCTTTGGATCATACGCTCTTATCTTGTTAACAACCTTCGCTGCATCTGATAAGTCTGTAATCACTAGATCCGCAGGCTGAATCTTTGGAGCATAAGAAGGAATTCCATCTTGCGGAGTGAGCTCCAGTCTTCCCTCTTTGACTCTCTCCAAAAAATGGACCAACGTCTTTTTCCCAAGTTCTGCCAGCTTCAAATATAGAGAACCAAAACTGTCTGATGGATGGATCTCGAGCTCCCTCTTCATAGCGATTTCTCCAGTATCCATTCCTTCATCAATCTTGAATACCGTTATGCCCGTCTTTGTCTCTCCATTTTCGATTGCGCGCTGAATCGGTGCTGCGCCTCTATATTCGGGCAGAAGAGAAGCATGAACATTGAAACAGCCGATGGTTGGCAGGTTTATCACGCCCGATTTAAGAAGTTTTCCAAATGCCACAACAACAACTATATCTGGAGATAGCTCCGCAAGCCTTTCGAACCCTTCATCAGAATTGATCTTTTCAGGCTGATATACTGGTATTCCGTAGCTAGTGGCGACTGTCTTCACCGGAGTGGGTTCTACTTTCCGCCCTCTCCCCTTAGGCCTGTCAGGCTGTGAAAAGACTCCTGCCACGTTGTTCCCCGATTCTACAATCGCCTTGAGATGAGCAGCCGCAAATTCGGGAGTTCCCATGAATACGATCTTCATTTTATCTTATGCTTTCCTTAATTATCTGATTCAATTTCGGTTTCAGCACCGCTCTTTTTGCCGTAGAAAGATAATCAACGAAAAGTATTCCTTCAAGATGATCGCTCTCGTGCTGCACAATTCTCGCAGGATAGTCCGTCAAATCCTCTTCGTGGTGCCGGCCATATTCATCCTGATAGTGTATTCGAACCGTGGAAGGCCTGTCGACATCGGCGTAAATTCCGGGTATGCTGAGGCAACCCTCTTCCATCCTTACTGTCTCATCGCTCTTGGAAATAATCTCCGGATTAATTACTACCCTCAATCCGTCTCCGGGGTCGTAAACAAAAATCCTCCGGGACACAGCCACTTGCGGTGCCGCGAGACCCACGCCGTCCTCAACGTACATTGTCTTGCTCAACTCTTTCACGAACGTTCTGAGATCATCATCGAAAACTTCAACACTCTCGGAGACATTTCGAAGTATGGGGTTTCCGATATAAATCACTTTCATTCCGACCACCCTTCCGAAATCTCCTTCAGTTCCTCAAAATACTCTTTATCCGTCATAATGGCATGGAGAGGGGTGATCGATACGAAGTCTGATTTTACTGCGTTGAAATCACAATCAGTAGAACATTCATCTTCAACTACCTCTCCGAATATCCAGTAGTAGTTGTTTCCATAAGGATCCTTTCTCTTCTCGAAATAATCCTTGTATCTTCTTCTGCTCTGTCTGGTCACTTTCCAACCCTTCAGTTCCTCATACTTGATAGAAGGAACATTAATATTGAGAGCAGTAAAGTCCGGCATCTTACTGACATCGTAGATTCTGAGAAAATTAACTATGAATCTGGCTGCAGTTTCGTACTCGGGATTACTCCAGTCGCTACTAGAAACCGCAATCGATGGAGTGTCAGTCACCGCACCTTCTAGAGCACCTGAGACTGTTCCGGAATAAAGAACATCTATTCCCATATTCTGCCCTTTGTTCACCCCGCTTATCACAAGATCTATCTTCCTATCCGAAATCGCAAGTAATCCGAGCTTAACGCAATCAGCCGGAGTACCATTAATTGCATAGCCGATGTTCTTATTACCAACTTTGACTTCCTTGGCCCACAGCGGAGTTCTGATTGTTATTGCGTGTCCAGTCGCGCTTCTTTCGACATCGGGTGCAACCACAAGGACTTCATGCTCTTCAGAAAGCGCTTCGGCAAGCAAAATAATTCCAGGCGACATGATTCCATCATCGTTTGTAACCAGGATATTCAATATTCGTGCCTCCTTTCACCTATTCATACAAATCATCTTGTATACTTATTTTACATTATGCATCTGAACTTTTCTTTTTTACTCTAGGAGAGAAATATGAATCTTACAGAGCTTATGGACTGCATTCCACACCTGAGAGAAATCCTCCACATCGTTGTGAAAGCATTTGAAGACTGTGATGACCCTGCTCATGATATTTCGCACACCTTAAGGGTAGTGGAGAACGTAAGCGAAATTGCTTTTCGGGAGAGGTGTGACCTTAACAAGGCAATCATCGCCGCACTGCTCCATGACATTAAGCGGCCTCAAGAAGCTCTAACCGGCATCGATCATGCAGAATCCGGCGCGGAATATGCTTTAGGACTTCTACCGACCATGGGATTCGACTTTTCGTTTATCTCGGAAGTCTCGCAGGCAATCAGGTCTCACAGATACTCCGGCGGTTTAACACCTGCCAGTGTGACGGGAAAGATCCTCCAGGATGCGGACAGATTAGACGCCATAGGGGCGGTAGCTATAGCAAGAGTCTTTTCCTATTCCGGAAAGGTCGGGACTCCTCTTCACTCTCTCCAATTCGGTCCGTGGCGCTCTTATAGCAACAATTCGAGTAGTTCAATAAATCATTTTCACGAGAAGATTCTCAAGATAAGACCTGAAACTTTCTGGACGGAAACTGCAAGAAGAATGGCTGGGGACCGATACAGTTTTGTTGTGGAATTTGTGCAGAGGTTCATGGCGGAATGGGGCGAAATTTAGCTTCAGTACCTAATTTCGAAGCTTATGAACGTCTTGAAGGGGAGCTCTTCAATCTCTGTCTTTGTAATGCTGGCATAGGAGGGACCCCTATCTATTCTTTCAACGAAAGCCTCGATCTCCTCATCACATCCAGAACAAACGACCTCTACACTTCCATCGGGTTCGTTCTTTACAAAACCCGTTACTCCAAACGACCTGGCGGTGTGAAGGGCAAAGTACCTGAACCCAACGCCCTGCACACGCCCAAAGACTCTTATCCTGAGAGTTTTCTTACAGGCCAAGCTCTTCACCTATCAGAACGATCGTGTAGCGCCACGGCCTTCTTCTCGAATCGATTATTATTGAGTACGTTTCGCATATTCTTTCTTCGCAACTGCAGTCGGAACAGAATCCGGTTGTTGCACAGGGAGTATGCAAGTTCAGCCTTTTTGCATTCATCGGTGCTATCGATCTGATTCTCTTGATGCCTGCATCCAGATCGTTCACGACTTTATTTATTCCGGCAACAAAAATCACCTTCTCGGGACCGAACGTCACGGCAGCGGCCCTGTTGCCGCTCCCATCCAGCAGAAGAATCTCTCCATTCTCTGTGATGGCATTCGCGCTGCAGAGGTAATAGTCGGACTCAAATGCCCTGACCATAATCTCCCTTCTCTCTTTATCTTCGGAAACTGAGTCTCTGTCAAGAAATTCGAATTTCCCAGATCTCAGCAAATCTATTACTCCAGTCTCCTGAAGTGTCACCGATCCACCAGTGCTAACCGTAGCTCCATCGGGAATTAACTTATCGACTTCTTCGACCACCGCTTCTATATCTGGAAGGTAAATCACCCTCACGGATTTGCTTTCGAATACTTTGATGAGTTTCTGTGCCAGTTTTTCATTCTTCCATCGTCTAAGACTGTTCCTCATTACGAACTCCTTTCTTTGAGATAAATCTGCCTTCAGTCAGCTCTCCGCAGTAATAATTGGACTTCCTTCTAGAATGTTATGATCTCTGCCCCACGCTCTACGTATGGCGCTAGCGGAACGTGGTTCCTCATGTCACCATTCAGAGGGAGACCCTCTTTCTCAACTATCTCAAGGGCACCCATCATTTTCGAACAACCATAGCATACGGCCTTTATGAGGCCCCTTTTCTTCGCTTCGATGTAAATCTCATGAACCGGATCCTTCTCATGTGTAATCTCTTTCATGAGACTGGGAGATTCTCCCTCCATTACGACAGATACGGCAAATCCCTTTTCGGACATGTCAAGGGCATTCAGCAAAGCATGAAGAAAACATGATTTCTTCCCTTCAAAAGCCAGTATCAGTACTTCGCGTGTCATTCATTCACCTCCAAGCAGTTTTCTAAGCTTCATCGCAAAGGCCAGATCTCCCGATACACTCAAACTTCCGGTCATGAAAGCTGTCAGAGGATTCACAACTCCTTCAATCAGTCCTTCAAAGGTCGCGAAATCTGTCCGTATTGAACAATCAGAAGGTCGTTCTTCTTCAAAAACCTCTATCCTGCCATCGCAGATCTCGACAGTAAATCTCTGTGGATCACCTCCTTCAATAAAGAACGAGTATTTTCCACTTATCTCCGAAAGCCTCTCAGACTGCAATCCCTTGATCTTCTCAATAGCTTTCCTGACTGTCATCAAACTACCTCCCTGGCATCACTTTACATACAAAGTCTATCATCTTGTTGTACAATGAGATCGATATTTCCTAGAACTGGAGGCGCTTCTTTGAGGAAACGATTCTTTCGCTACTTCGATTCAGTAATCAAAGTGGAGGTTGAAAGAGAGGGTAAGCCCAAGTTCAAAACCGATTCGGTATTGGCAGCGCCTGAGGAAGAACTGGATGCCGAAGTGGCAAATCATCTCTTCCAGGGGTTGAAGCTGCGCGGGCTAGAAGGATCCTCATCGCAGGACTTCAACGAGATGGAGATCGTAGAAAAGGCAGACGGATTCAGTATTACAATCAAGCTAAATGACGACCAGGCAGTTCTTGGACTTGGACAGAACATCGGACCTTTAAACAAAAGAGGCGGCGTCTATGAGATGTACAACACAGACGAACCGGATCACTCACCATCAAGAAGAAGGTTGTATTCAACCCTCCCAATCTTCTACGTCTCCTCTCCCGAGAGGCAGATTGGCTTCTTCCTTGATCATCCAGGCTATTCTAGATTCGACGTAGGGTTCGAGATCAGAGACCGGATGAAGATTGATGTGGAAGGCGATGGTTTTGATCTATTCGTGTTCTTCGAGAAACCCGAAGAGACCCTGAGGGACATATTCAGGCTAACAGGCAATCCCGTGTTTTTGCCAATATGGTCTTTGGGTTATCATCAATCAAGATGGTCTTACGCAGACGAAGAGTCCGTTTTGGAAATCGCAAAGCAATTCAGAGAACGGAAGATTCCTTGTGACGCTATTTACCTTGATATAGACTACATGGATGAGTTCAAGGTCTTCACTTGGAACATCGATCGCTTTCCAGACCCCTCCTTGATGATCGATAAACTCTCCAGAATGGGAATAAAAGTTGTTGCGATAATCGATCCAGGAGTAAAGGCCGTCGATGGATACGACGTATTCGAAGATGGGATCAAGAATGATTCATTCTGCAAGCGAGGAGATGGCAGACTTTTCAGAGCGGCCGTCTGGCCAGGAGAATCGGGCTTTCCCGACTTCCTAAATGCAGCCACGAGAAGTTGGTGGGGAGAGTATTAC